>JAEWMZ010000240.1 GCA_023392995.1 Bacillota bacterium | reverse complement strand
ATGTTTTCCTAACTTGTATGAATATTCTGCTGTTTGGACAATAAATTAGAGTGAGGAAGAAAATGGGATGATATCAGTGAAGCAAAAGTACATAACAATAATACCATGCATTCTGGTGCTGTTAATCATTACGGCGTTAGGTGTTATAAATCTTAAATCATATTATGAAGAGATTCTAAATTCAACCGGACTAGTGCATAAGGACTTTTTTCAGAAGTTAAAGGAAGAGAATGAGAGAGCAATTGAGAGTGATGTTGCCTATCAGCGAATGATTGATTATCTGCTTCAGGATTCAAATGGGGACAGGGAGCAATCAGAGGATATAACCTACCCGCTGACCACCGCAGAAGAAAACGGGAATGCGGTAGAGAATGATAAGCAGCAGAGCTTAAGCCTGAGGGCGAATGCGGCATTACTTTTGGATGCAGAAAATAACCGTGTATTATATGAGAAAAACGGTTATAAGAAGTTGGCGATGGCAAGTACAACAAAGATCATGACTTGTATTGTTGCGTTGGAAAATGCTGACCCAATGAGTGTGGTTACGATATCTTCCTATGCCGCTTCCATGCCGGATGTTCAGCTGAATGCCAGGAAGGGTGAACAATTTTATCTGGGAGATCTTTTGTACTCCCTTATGCTGGAAAGCCATAACGATGTAGCTGTTGCCATTGCAGAACATGTCGGAGGCACTGTGCAAGGCTTTGCGGCCATGATGAATAAGAAAGCGAAGGAGTTAGGGTGCGCGGATACGAATTTCGTTACTCCAAATGGTCTTGATGCTGACGGGCATTACACGACAGCCAGAGATCTGGCGGTCATCGCCAGCTATGCGATAAAGAATCAAAAGTTTATTGAGATTACCAATGCTGCTAACCATAGCTTTAAAGAAATTAAAAGCGGAAGAGGCTTCACCGTTTCCAATAAAAACAGATTCCTCTATATGATGGATGGCGCCATCGGCGTAAAAACTGGCTTTACCGGAGATGCAGGCTATTGCTTTGTCGGTGCTATCAAACGAACCGACCGCACCCTGGTCTCGGTGGTTCTGGGCTGTGGCTGGCCGCCGAATAAGAGCCTCAAATGGTCGGATACCAAGGAGCTTATGAGCTATGGAGTCGAGAATTATGAAGAGAGACAGATCTTTCGGGATGTAGATTTAGAGCCTGTATTCGTAGAAGACGGGCAGGAAAAGTATGAATATCTGAATATGGAAGGCAGTTTAACTCTTCTAATGAGAGAGGATGAAAAAGTAAAAATAGTTTATCAAGTGCCAAGAAGCTTGAAGGCACCGGTGAAACAGGGTGATCTGGTCGGAAGTGCAAAGTATTATATCGACGAGGTACTTTATGCAGAGGTCCCCATCTATACAACAACGGGCATTGCCAAGATTGATTATCCCTATTGCTTAAAGGAGATTCTAAAAATGTGGGGAGCAAAATATTAATCAATGTTACATAGATGGTATTCGCAGTAAGATAATACATAAATACCCTATCATCTGAACAGGAGGTTAGAGTAGCCTATCGCGCAGCATTTACATAGCTCTTTCGTTTCATTCACTGTAGTATACCTAAATCTTAGTGTATACCTCAATTTTAAATATAGCAGTTTGTGTCAGAAAGGAGCAACTTTGAGAACGAAGAATCCACTACGTACTCAAAGTTGCTCCTTCTCTGCGGCAAAGCACAGTAATCAGTTTAATATGGCAGGTTTTCAAGTATAAACCTGTTGAAAAGTAAGAAAAAAACAAATTAGGACTTGATTATTTTGTCGTATCCTATTATCATTAAGATTGTCTGAAAATCTGAAGAATATATATGGAGGAAAGAACATGAAGAGGATTAAAAAAGCACCAGAAGTAAAACCAAGTTTTTTTGATTCAAAGACGAATGTTGCGTTTGTTGGTATAGCAGCAATTATTATATTGGTTTTATCCGCTGTGTTTATGTTTGTAGAGAGTGGGTACGACAAGTACCAGATTGATAATAATACAGACTTAAAGCTTGATTATGTAACATCACAATTTGTTTATGAGCAGGGCTCCCTGACAGAGGAATTAAAGACAGAAAATATTGAAGCAAAAAACAGCTATACCGAAGCAGCGAAAGTGATTAATTTAACCGGTTTTGAGGCTAATCTGGAGATTCGCTTTAAATTTGAAAACGGCGAGGAATTACTTACGGATTCCGGTATTTTCAATGGTAAGTTCAGCGGTAATGTCAGAATTAAATTTGATAAGACAGATGATCCAAACGTTGTTAAAATGACCGTAAAAGCTAAGAATGGTATCTTTGGTAATACAAGACAGATTGAATGTGACGAAACCTATACAATTGACGTTAGTCAGAGCATGTTATTAGACTAAAATTGAGCGCGCCCTAATCAAGGGTATTGGAGGTACAAATGGTAAAATTATACGAGCAAGGAGTCTACTTATTAAATGGTACTGAGATTATCGAAGATCATGCTCAGGCAGGAGCAGCTTTGTCTGCAAAATTCGGTACAGAGATAAGCAAAGAGGATGCAAAAAAAGGAACGATGGCTTACGGAATATTAACAAGCCATAATACCTCGGATAACGATAAAAAGCTGAAGATTAAATTTGACAAGCTGATATCCCATGATATTACTTTTGTCGGAATCATTCAAACTGCAAGAGCCAGTGGTCTCGAGAAGTTCCCGGTACCCTATGTACTAACAAACTGTCACAACAGCTTATGTGCTGTAGGCGGTACGATTAATGAGGATGACCATATGTTCGGCTTGTCCTGTGCAAAGAAGTATGGCGGTGTTTATGTTCCGCCGCATCAGGCCGTTATTCATCAGTATGCCCGGGAGATGATGGCAGAAGGCGGGAAGATGATTCTTGGCTCCGACAGTCATACCAGATACGGTGCTTTAGGTACTATGGCAGTCGGTGAGGGTGGTCCCGAGCTCGTAAAGCAGATCTTAAGTAAAACCTATGATATTAACATGCCGGAAGTAGTAGCTATTTACCTGACAGGAACCCCAAGAAAGGGTGTGGGTCCCCAGGACGTTGCCCTTGCAATCATCGGTAAAGTATTTGCAAATGGTTATGTGAATAATAAGGTAATGGAATTTGTCGGAGATGGCATTCAGAATCTCAGTGTAGATTTTAGAATCGGTATCGATGTAATGACCACAGAAACAACCTGTCTCTCCTCTATATGGGAAACAGATGCTTCTGTTAAAGAATTCTATGAACAGCATGGACGAGGCGCTTCTTATCAGGAGCTGAAACCGGAAAAAGCTGCATATTATGATGGTATGGTTTATGTGGATCTGTCGGAAATCAAACCGATGATTGCAATGCCTTTCCACCCAAGCAATGTATATACCATTGAAGAGCTGAATGCAAATCTATATGATATCTTAGATGAAGTAGAGAAGAAGGCTCTTGTGAGTCTTGGCAATAAAGTGAAGTACTCCTTAAAGGACAAAGTCCGCGGCGGTAAGCTGTATGTGGATCAGGGAAGTATCGCTGGCTGTGCAGGCGGCGGCTTTGAAAACATCTGTGATGCAGCTGATATCTTAAAGGGCAAGTACATAGGAGCAGATGAGTTCTCCTTAAGTGTATACCCTGCCAGTCAGCCGGTTATGATGGAGTTAGTGAAGAATGGTGCGATTGCTACCTTAATGTCAGCTGGCGCTACCATTCGAACAGCCTTCTGCGGTCCTTGCTTTGGTGCCGGTGATGTTCCTGCCAACAATGGCTTTAGTATTCGTCATACAACCAGAAACTTCCCGAACCGTGAAGGTTCAAAAGTTACAAGCGGACAGATTGCTTCCGTAGCCTTAATGGATGCGAAATCCATCGCTGCAACAGCTGCAAATAAGGGCTATTTAACCTCTGCGGAAGATATCGATGTTAACTTTTCAAAACCGAAGTATTTCTTTGATGGTTCTATTTACGAAAACCGTGTTTATAACGGAGTGGGTAAAGCCGATCTAAATACAGAGGTTAAATTTGGACCAGGCATTGTAGACTGGCCCCAGATGACCGAATTAAGCGAGGATATGATTCTTAAGGTAGTATCCGAAATCCATGATCCGGTTACCACCACCGATGAATTAATCCCTTCCGGGGAGACCTCTTCCTATCGCTCCAATCCACTTGGACTTGCGGAATTTACCTTATCCCGTAAGGATCCGGCTTATGTAGGACGCGCGAAGGCAGTTCAGAAGGCAGAGAAAGCAAGAATTGCCGGAGAAGATGTAGTTGCCGCCAACAGTGAATTAAAAGAAGTCTATGATAAGATAGAGACAAAGTTTAACCTTGATAAAGCAGGGACCCAGATCGGAAGTACCATCTTTGCTGTAAAGCCTGGTGACGGCTCTGCAAGAGAGCAGGCTGCCAGCTGCCAGAAGGTGCTTGGTGGATTTGCTAACATTGCAAATGAATATGCAACTAAGCGTTACCGCTCCAATCTGATTAACTGGGGTATGCTTCCGTTCTTAATCAAAGGGGATCTGCCTTTTGAGAATGGGGATTATATCTTTGTTAAGGATATTAAGAAGGCTGTTGCTGAGAAAACACCTGAAATAAAGGCCTACGTAGTAAATAAGGACATGAAGGAGTTCACCCTGCAATTAGGTGAATTGACTGAGGATGAGAGATCAATTATTCTTAAGGGATGTCTGATTAACTACTATAGAGGATAAGCTTTCGTGAATCAGTGATGATAATAGGCTCGTATTGATATATAATAAAGCAAACTTATGTGACACCGTAGAAGTGAAATTCTACGGTGTTATATTTATAGATGCTGTAAAGTTTCTTCAGGTATGGAAGAATATCTGTCAGATAATTAAGCGTTGAATTCTATTACTGAATTCTTTATATGATTCTTTATGTGACTCTTTATAAAATTCTTTATATGATTCTTTATTTCATTCTTTTATATAATTTTTTGTATGATATATTATATTTCATAAGCTCTTAATACAGCTTTGCGTGCGAATAAGATATTAGTATGCAGTAACCATTACTTTGACAAGGAGAGCAGGAATAATGAGTATAGATAAATTAATAGGAAATAGCTTTCGTGGTTGTATTCTAATACAAAAAGCTGGCAATATAGTTTTGGAGAAGGCTTATGGTTATGCTGATTTAGTTAATGAGATAGGAAACGAAGTCCATACAAAATTTGCAACAGCCTCAGCTGGAAAAGTTTTTGTTGCAGTGGGAATTCTACAGCTTATTGAAAAAGGATTACTAAAATTGGAGGATTCCATTGGTAAAATTATCGATATTGACTGGAGGAATATAGATACTTCAATTACAATAGAGGAGCTTTTAACACATACCTCGGGAGTACCGGATTATTTTGATGAGAGCATCTTGGATGACTACGAAGAACTTTGGGCGAATTTCCCCAATTATAAGATTCGCTCAAATAGTGATTTGATTCCATTGTTTATAGATAAGCCAATGATGTATCCCCGTGGCTGCAAATTTCAATATAATAACACAGGGTTTGTTATTTTGGCTATGATCATAGAATATATTACAAATAGTAAATTTGATGATTATCTATCAAGTAGTATTTTTAAGCCTTGCGGGATGATAAATACGGGATATTATGAATTGGATAAGCTTCCTGCTAAATGTGCGAATAATTATATCTATAATAAAATGAAAGAGGAATACCGCACCAATATTTATAGTGTTGATGCAAAGGGAACTGGTGCAGGTGGAGCATATACTACTGTAAATGATATTCGACTATTTTGGGAGCATTTATTATTCAAAAACTTACTTACAGAAGAAATGACAACAAAAATGCTTATGAATCACGGCGGGGATCGAAAATGCTATGGTTATGGAATTTGGCTTGAAGAGAGAGAACAATACCTAAATCCATATTTTCAGGGCAGTGACCCAGGTGTCAGTTTTATTTCAGGTTATGATATTCAAAAAGAACTTCTGATTGTTATAGTGAGTAACTATGGTGATGATGTTTGGCGTTTATTTAAAGATATAAAAGAATATTTTAAGGGATAATTATTCTATTTCTAATCGACAAGTGCAATCTGCTTTTTTGATTAAGTTGCATGGCTGGAGCAATTACAGTATAATAAGTGAAAGAACGTTAAGATATGGCAAATTATGTTATATTTGAAATTGCATTTACATGTTAGAAGGGAGAGGATAGTATGGGATCAATTTTTACATTGTTTGCAATGTTTATCTTTATAGGTATCATCATGCAAATAATCAACTCAACAAAAAGCTCAAGCAGGAGACCAGGAGCCGATCAGAGGAATCAATTTCAGAACCATGCCAACGATAGCTTTGGAAATGATATGAACTCGATGAATATGAACTCCATGAATATGATGAATGATTTAAATCATAATGGAATTCCAGATCATATGGAGTGGCATATGGATCGGGATCACGATGGTATTCCGGATGCCATCGATTATAATATTACTCCTGGCTTTGATAACAACAGCTATAATAACGACAGCTATAATAACAACTACGATAACAACTACGATAATAATGTGTTTGATAGCAATGGTTTTAATAGCAATAGCTTTGATAGCAACGGCTTTAACAACAGTAGCTTTGACAGTAACGGTTTTGACAACAGCAGCTTTAACAACAATAGCTTTGACAGTAACGGTTTTGACAACAGTAGCTTTGATTCAGGTAGTTCTTTTCATGATAATAACTAAAAGTCGGTTAGGATATATAAATCATTATCAAAGACAAAAGCATTTCGAAATTGGCAATAATAACGAGAGCAATTAAAATCAAATATTGACATTCTCAGCAATAGTAATCACCTCCCCATTTATTATAATTAGGATAAGAGGAATACTGCAAGTGAAGTTAATGAAAGCGCCTCTGCTTTCAGGTGGTTTCTCCTTCGCTTAAGGTTATCCCTTGTTTTAAGGATGAATCGGGAGGTGTATTTTTTGAATTATGGCTATTTTGATAATAAGAAAAGAGAGTATGTAATAGAACGCGTTGATTTGCCAACTTCATGGACAAATTATCTTGGCGTTAAGGACATGTGCTGTGTTGTGAACCACACCGCAGGAGGATATTTATTTTATAAATCACCGGAGTATCATCGAATTACCAGGTTTCGTGCAAACAGTGTGCCTATGGATCGGCCTGGTCATTATGTTTATCTGAGGGATGAGGAGACAAAGGATTATTGGAGTATCTCCTGGCAGCCGGTCGGAAAGCCGCTCACTGAGGCAAATTATCAGTGCAGGCATGGTTTGTCCTATTCCACTTATGCTTGTGATTATAATAAGATTCAGGCGGAACAGACCTTATTTATTCCAATGGAGGATCCGGTGGAGCTGTGGGATGTTAAAATCAAGAATCAGGATGAGAGAGAGCGAAGCTTAAGTGTTTTCTCCTACCTCGAATTTTCTTATCACCACATTGATATGGATAATCGCAACTTCCAAATGAGTAATTATGCCGCCGGCTCTTCCTATGAGGATGGTGTCATTGAGCATGATTTGTTTTACGAGGAATATGGGTATCAGTATTTTACTGCAAACTTTGAGCCGGATAGCTTTGATTGCTTACGGGATAAATTTCTCGGATTATATCATACAGAAAGTAATCCTACTGCTGTAGAATATGGAATTTGCAGTGGCTCTTTTGAGAAGGGAAATAATCACTGCGGCTCTTTGCATAAAAAAATAATTCTGAAACCTGGAGAAGAGATTCGGATTATATTTATGCTGGGAGAAGGATCAAGAGCAGAAGGTAGAAAGCTTCGGGAGAAATATTCTGATCTGGCACAGGTGGACGAAGCCTTTCTACAGCTGTCTGCCTTCTGGGATAAGAAATTAAATAAGCTTCAAATTCATACTCCAAATGAAGGCATGAATACCTTAATCAATATCTGGACTCTGTATCAAGCGGAAATTAATATTATGTTCTCTCGATTTGCTTCTTTTATTGAAGTGGGCGGAAGAACCGGTCTGGGATACCGTGATACCTCCCAGGACTCTATGACGGTTCCCCACTCTAACCCGAAAAAATGCCGGCAAAGAATTGTGGAGCTCCTAAGAGCTCTTGTATCCAAGGGTTATGGATTACATCTGTTCCAGCCGGAATGGTTTGAACCAGATAACGATACAAAACCATTTAAATCCCCCACCGTAATACCTACGCCGGACAAAGAGGACATGATTCACGGCATTGATCAGGCCTGTTCTGATGATGCTCTCTGGTTGGTAAGCTCGATTGTGGAATACATAAAGGAAACAGGAGAACTCTCCTTTTTAGAGGACGAGATTACCTATGCCGATGGCGGCAGTGGTACTGTATATGAGCATATGACTAGAATTCTTGACTTTTCTGCCCAACAGGTAGGGTCAACAGGTATCTGCAAGGGATTGAGAGCAGACTGGAATGACTGCTTAAATTTAGGCGGCGGTGAAAGTGCAATGGTATCCTTTTTGCATTATTGGGCACTGGAGAATTTTTTAGAGCTAGCCCATTATGCTGGTAAATCTACAGATGTAGAACGATATAAAATAATGCAGAAGCAGGTGAAGTCTGCCTGCGATAAGGAGCTTTGGGATCAGGAATGGTATATCCGTGGCATTACCCATAAGGGCAAGAAGATTGGCACGATGGAGGATGTGGAAGGAAAGATTCATCTGGAGTCCAATGCCTGGGCAGTGCTTTCCGGAGTGGCAGACAGGGATAGGGGAATTCGTGCAATGGATTCCATTGACAAATATCTTTATACCCCTTATGGCATTATGTTGAACGGTCCCTCCTATACTAAGCCGGATGATGACATTGGATTCATTACCAGAGTTTATCCGGGCTTAAAAGAAAATGGCGCAATCTTCAGTCATCCCAATCCCTGGGCCTGGGCTGCGGAATGCCGCCTCGGACGAGGTGATCGTGCTATGAAGTTCTATGATGCCCTGTGTCCTTATCATCAGAACGATAAGATAGAAATTCGAGAAGCAGAGCCTTATTCCTACTGTCAGTTCATTATGGGAAAGGAGCACACTGCTTTTGGAAGAGCAAGACATCCTTTTATGACCGGTACCGGTGGCTGGGCGTACTTCTCCGCAACAAGGTATATCTTGGGGATTCGGCCGGACTTTGAGGAACTGCGGATCGATCCCTGTGTACCTTCAGATTGGCGTGAATTTGAGGTTACCCGTGAATGGAGGGGATCAGTCTATCATATCCGTGTTATAAATCCGGAAGGTGTTATGAAGGGGGTAAAGGCTATCAACCTGAATGGTGAATTAGTCGACCGTATTAATATACAACCGGAGGGCACAGTGAATAACGTGCTGGTTTACATGGGTAATCCCCCAGATTCCGATTTCAGCGAAAGAAAGGAGGCTTAGCCATGATAAAATTTGGAACAGGTGGCTGGAGAGCTGTAATTGGGGATGAATTTACAAAAGCGAATATTCAAATCCTTTCAAAAGCCCTGGCAATGAAAATGCTGGATGAAGGTGCTGCTGAGAAAGGAATCGTAATTGGTTATGACCGACGCTTTTTATCGAAGGAGGCTATGAGGTGGGCGGCTGAAGTTTTTGCTGCAGAGGGAATAAAGTCTTATCTAATTAATAAATCCTCACCAACGCCACTCATTATGTATTATGTGATGAGTCATGATTTTCCTTACGGAATGATGGTAACCGCCAGCCATAACCCAGCCATTTACAACGGTATCAAGGTATTTACCGCAGGGGGCAGGGATGCGGACGAATTTCAGACCCAGGAAATAGAGAATTACATTCGCCATGTAGAGGAAGCACAGATTGATGACCTGGAGTATGAGACAGCAATGGAGCGCGGACTCATTATGGAAATCAATCCGATGAATGAATATATTGATAATATTATAGAAGCGATTGATATGCAGACAATCCGGGAAAGGGGTCTTAAGATTGCCCTGGATCCTATGTATGGAGTGAGCGAAACCTCTCTAAGGACGATATTACTGACGGCTCGCTGTGAGGTGGCTATTATTCATGACCGCCATGATACCTTGTTTGGCGGGAAGCTTCCTTCTCCATCTGCAATGACACTTCGCAGTCTGCAAAACTATGTGATTGAACGACATTGTGATATTGGTATTGCTACGGATGGAGATGCAGATCGAATCGGAGTTATTGATGATAATGGCAAATTCCTTCATCCCAATGATATTCTGGTTCTGCTATATTATTATCTGGTAAAATATAAGGGTTGGCACGGAGCGGCGGTGCGTAACATCGCCACCACTCATCTGTTAGATAAGGTGGCGGAAAGCTTCGGGGAGAAATGCTATGAGGTACCGGTGGGCTTTAAACATATTTCCTCCAAGATGAAGGAGACTGATGCCGTAATCGGCGGAGAATCCTCCGGAGGCTTAACGGTTCGCGGTCATATTAAGGGGAAGGACGGTGTATATGCCGCAGCACTGTTAATTGAGATGATCGCAATCTTGGGGAAGAAGCTTTCAGAAATCTGTCAGGATATTGCAGCGGAATTTGGCAGCTTTTATATGGAAGAAAAGGATTATGTCTTTTCTCATGATAAGAAAGAGGAAATCTATCGCAAGCTGATGCTTGATAAGTTAATACCGGAGCTGCCTTATGAAATCGAACGGATCTCCTATCTGGACGGCTGTAAGATCTATTTTGAAAACGGAGGCTGGATCATCGCACGCTTTTCCGGTACAGAGCCTTTACTGCGTGTCTTCTGTGAGATGCCAGAAGAGGAAGCGGCAAAAGAGGTTTGTGAAATCTATGAAGAGTTTTTAAATGTGAGGGAAAAGGTAATAAAATAATAGAAATATTTTTGTGTCTATGTTAAAATAAGTAAAGAAAGGATGGGTTATCTGTGAGGATAACCCATTTTACATATTGGCTTCGCGTGTCTCTCGATGGCAGATTCCCTGGTTTGGTTCCTGTTATTGGAGAGAATAAATTCCATTGGAGGTACCTTATGAGAAGGCAGGTATCATTACGAAGACGGCTATTGTTCCTGGTGGTGGCCTTATGGATGCTTCCGGTAATAGCAATTTATACTTTTATGACCTTATCCTATCGCAATGACATTATCGAGAAAACAACTGTGCTGATGGAAGAAAGCTTGAAAAACTTTGCCTTCTTCAATGCGCAGAGAATTGAAGAAGCAATCGATGCTTCGAAAAACACCTCCTACGAACAGATTATCGAGAAGGCCTGGAGGAAATATCAGAAGGGATATTTTACAAAAACGGATTTATACCGGGAGATTACCGGCAATTTAACCAGTAAATTCTATAATAATAACCGCTTTGAAATTGCAGTTTTTTATCTGACTGAGGAACCGGATCGAATTTATTATACAAAGCAAAAGAAGAGTAATTATATTAATATCTATAAGAATGAGGTGGCAGAAGAAGCGCGCCGGATTTCGGAGCAAAATACCTCCGATGCTCAGGTTAGAATTATTAATGGAAGAATCTATGTTATAAGAAATCTCTATACCCTGCGCAATTACACAAAGTTTGGAACCTTAATTCTGGAGCTAAATAAAGATAAGCTGATTGACGGTATTTCCCTGAACCGAAACTATGAATTAGCCTTTTACATCAATGATAATGAATCTATTATCTCGTATCATAAGCAACTGTTGGAGGAGGAGCAGAGTGGTATTTTAAAGAAGCTGTCCGCCAGCTATTCACCTCAGGTCAATCGTAAGGTTATGCTGCGCAAGGATCAAATCTATACCGGTCTAATCTACCAGCAGAAATTTGCAGACTTTCATTTTGGAGCAATACTTGTGGCGGATGAGAATGTGATTTATTCTGAGCTAAACCGCCTTTATTCTGTGATGCTTTCCATCATGCTGATTATTATCCCCATCTTTATCTACATGCTCTATTTTGTCTCTCATCATATAACCAGACCGATGAGCCGGATGATTGATGCGGCAAGGACGCTGGAAAAAGGTGATATCGGTATGCAGCTTGAGGGAGAGTCCATGCCCAATAAAGAATTTGATGTATTACAGATATCCTTTAACCAAATGTCTTCTGAGATTAAATATCTCTTCGATTATGCCTACAGTGAAAAGCTTGCCCGAAAGGATGCTAAGATTATAGCACTGCAATCTCAGATCAATCCACATTTTCTAAATAATACACTGGAAATGATGAATTGGCAGGCGCGGATGGCGGGAGATATCACCGTATCCAAGATGATTGAAGCTTTGGGAACATTATTAAATTACAGCATGGATCGCTCCAATAAAAAGATGATTAATCTGGCGGAGGAGCTGCGATGCGTGGATGCCTATTGTTATATTATTTCTATGCGGTTTGGAAAACGACTGGTAATTGAAAAAGAGGTGGATGATACCATGCTCCAGCTCCAGGTGCCACAGCTAATCCTCCAGCCCTTAATTGAGAATGCTGTAGTTCATGGTGTGGAGCAGGTAAAAAATGGTGCCATTCGAATCAAGATATTTAAGGAAGGAAACAGTGCTCATCTCCAAATTATTAACTCCGGAAAGGATATGAAGGAAGAGGATAGAAAGCGGGTACAGCGAATTCTTGACGGAAACCAGAATCCGGAAGAAAAAGCAAAGCATGAATCTCTTGGTATCTTTAATGTAAACGAGAGAATCAAACTCATTTACGGAGAAGAATATGGTCTGACAATCGAACCCGTAGCGCCTGGTGAAACAGCCTCAACCATAACACTTCCATTAGAATTTGATCCAACAACTACTGCAAAAAAACCTGATTTAATATGGAATAAAGCAGAATAGCGAGGATGAAAGCACAAAAAACAGACGTCAACGAATGGATTAATTCGAACTAGCAAGTAAAAGGAAATCACCTGTTAACGATTGGCAAACAAACTGGGAAGATATCTCGAATAATTTGATAATTCGATTGTTCTCTGAAATAAATCTTTTTGATGGACAATAGAACTTATTTTGTCATCATAGTGGCAAGAATAAACAAATAATATCAAGTTGGGTTAAAGCAATTTAGTAATAATGCAACTATAATATAAGTGTATCAAAAGAACAGGGAGGTTTCTTTTGAAAACATTTTATATTTTAAGGAGGATTCATTTTATGAAAAGATTGAAACAAGTATTATCAATTATAGTTGTATTTGCCTTGACGCTATCCTTAACTGCCTGTGGCAGTAAGCCTGCGGCAGATAGTACGGAGACAAGTCAGACAGGGGATCCCACCGTCACTACAGCACCGAGTACGGATAATTCAGCAGAAGTCCAGGAGAAGAACCCCGTAACCTTGATGACCGTATCGATGTATGGCGGAACAGATGCGAACGCTGGTAATTATCAGGCGATTAACGAGCAGTTTATGAACGACTACCCTTACATAACGATTGAAGATGACTCACAATCCGCTGACCAGGACTGGAAAACAAAAATTGCCGCTGACTTTGCAGTGGGAAATGAACCGGACGTAATTCAATATTTTACCGATGCGAATGCGAGTGATGTATTAGCAGCAGACAAATTCGTAACCATTGATGAAATCAAAGCACAATATCCGGAATACGCAGGTGACACACTGAACTCAGCACTTTCAGCTGCGGCAAATCCCGACGGTGTTCAAAGAGCAGTTCCGACGACCGGTTATTGGGAAGGTCTCTTTTGTAACAAGGATTTGTTTGATAAATACAGCTTAGAGCTTCCGACAGACTGGGATAAGATGTTAAAAGCAATCGACGTATTTAAGCAGAATGATATCGTTCCAATTGCAGTTTC
>JAEWMZ010000011.1 GCA_023392995.1 Bacillota bacterium | reverse complement strand
AAGGATAAAGAATAAGGATATACGGTTAGATGGAGGGTTAAGTAATGAATTTTACTGAATTAATTGACAATAATGCAGCATATTGTATTTTAGGAATTGGTGCTTTTATCATTATCATATTAATCTATAATATTGTATTATCTGTAAAGCTAAGAAAGCTAAATAAGAAATATAAAAAATTTATGTCTGGTGCTACTGGAGAAAACCTTGAAGATTTGGTTATAGCGCGTTTTACTGATATTGATAATTTAAAGGCAGAAAGTAAAAGTATGAATGGTGAATTAGATAAGGTAAAGGATAATTTACAGATTGCATATCAAAAAATCGGTGTAGTAAAATATGATGCCTTTAAAGAAATGGGAGGTAAGTTGAGCTTTGTACTTGCCTTATTAGATAAAAACAACAATGGAATTTTACTTAATTCAGTGCATAGTAGCAGAGAAGGTTGTTATACTTATTTAAAGGAAATTATTAAAGGGGAATCCTTCTTGGAATTATCTGAGGATGAAAAAAAAGCATTGGACATGGCATGTAACTCCAATAACTATATGGCATAAGACAAGAGGAAGTCGCATTAACTTTTCAGTTATGCGACTTCTTCTTTTTGCGATAAGGCAACATATTGGCACAATTGTCTTATCTATATACATTAATTATTAAAAGGGAAAGGCAATTATTTTTCAGTCTTAGGTAAATTTCCTTTACCATAATAAGCAAGTAAATATAATTCCTCTAATTCAGATACTAAAGGTAATCTTGGATTTGCTGTAGTACACTGGTCACCGAAAGCTAAATCAGCAAGAGGTGATACTTTATATAAGAAATCCTTTTCATCAATTCCATATTCCTTTAAGGTTGCAGGGATTCCTAACTGAGCATTTAAGGCTTCAACTTCCTGTGCAAGCAATTCAACTGCATCGGCCTTGGTTTTAGGATTCTTACCAAGCTTCTTCATCAAGTCATAAATCTTATCTGCTACAATATAACTTTCATATTTCGGGAAGGAAGTGAATTTAGTAGGGCATTCCACGCCATTGTAACGGATTACATGAGGTAGTAGGATTGCATTTGCACAACCGTGAGGAATATGATATTCACCGCCCAGCTTATGTGCCAAAGAGTGGTTAATACCCAGGAATGCATTTGTAAATGCCATACCAGCAATGGTAGAAGCATTGTGCATTTTCTCCCGTGCAATAGGGCTTTCGGATCCTTTATCATAGGATTCCTTTAAATATTTAAATACTAAATCAATTGAATGAATTGCGAGTGCGTCTGTATAGTCGGAAGCAAGTATTGAGATGTAAGCTTCAATTGCATGTGTGAGTACATCCATACCAGTCCATGCGGTAGACTTTTTCGGTACACTCATTACGAAATCAGGATCAATGATCGCAACATCAGGTGTCAACTCGTAATCGGCTAATGGATACTTCTTATTCTCTTCTTTATCTGAGATAACCGCGAAGGAGGTTACTTCAGAACCAGTTCCGGAGGTTGTAGGTATGGCTACAAACTGAGCTTTCTTACCTAAAGTAGGGAACTTATAGGTTCTCTTACGAATATCCAGGAACTTCAGTGACATATTCTTGAAGTCAGCAGTTGGATCTTCATAGAATAACCACATACCCTTTGCTGCATCGATAGCAGAGCCGCCACCAAGAGCAATAATTACGTCAGGCTTAAATTTATTCATGGCATCTACGCCCTTTAAGATGGTCTCAAGACTTGGATCAGGCTCAACCTGGTCAAAGATCTCACAGTGAACATAGTCAACGCGCTTTCTTAATTGATATAATACTTTATTTACATAGCCTAATTCTGTCATGGACGGATCTGTTACAATAAATGCTTTCGAAATATTTGGCATTTTTGCTAAATATGCAGTAGAACCAGATTCGAAATAAATTTTACCAGGAATTTTAAACCATTGCATATTTACCCTCCTCTTTGCTACTCGCTTATAATTTACTAAATCAACTGCGGAAACATTATGGGTTGTAGAGTTACCGCCATAAGAGCCGCATCCTAAAGTAAGAGAAGGCATATTGGTATTGTATAAATCACCGATGGCACCATGAGTAGAAGGGGAGTTAATCAGGATACGTCCTGTCTTCATGCGAGCAGAGAAAGCTTTAATAACGCTATCATCGTTAGAGTGAAGTACTGAGGAGTGTCCCAGACCGCCAAGCTCAACCATTTTCTCACAGAGCTTTAATCCTTTTTCAAGATTACCAGCTTTGATGATAGCAAGAACAGGTGATAATTTCTCTTTGGATAACGGATATTCCGGTCCTACACCTTCAAGCTCAGTGCAAAGGATCTTAGTATCAGCAGGAATTTTTATACCAGCTAATGCTGCAATATCTGCAGGAGATTTACCAACGATAGCTGGATTTACTGTACCGGTATTTGTATTGATAACGATTGGCTCAAGTAATTTAATTTCTTCTTTGGTAGCAAAGTAGCAGCCGGCCTTCTTCATTAATTCAACTACTTCATTATATACAGGAGCTTCTATGATAGCAGCCTGTTCAGAAGCACAAATCATACCGTTGTCAAAGGATTTTGACATAACAAGATCATTTACGGCACGCTTTAAATTTGCAGTCTTTTCAATAAAGCAAGGAACATTACCAGGGCCAACACCAAGAGCAGGCTTTCCACAGGAATATGCCTGTTTTACCATACCGGAACCACCGGTAGCAAGGATCATAGAAACATCAGGATGATTCATTAATTCTCTTGTGGCATCGATGGAAGGATACTCAATCCATTGAATACAATTCTTAGGTGCACCGGCTTTTACAGCTGCATCTAACAGGATTTTAGCAGCTTCTCTGGAGCAGCTTTGCGCACTTGGATGGAAACCGAAGATAATAGGGTTTCTGGTTTTTATACAAGTAATGCTTTTGAACATTGTAGTAGAGGTAGGGTTTGTTACTGGAGTAACACCTGCTACGATACCGACCGGCTCGGCAACTATCATATAATCCTCTTCTTCATTATCTTCAATGATACCAACAGTTTTCTGAGCCTTTACAGAGTGCCAGATATATTCGGTAGCAAATATATTTTTTGTAATCTTATCTTCGTAAATACCGCGGCCAGTTTCTTCAACTGCCATTTTAGCAAGTAACTG
>JAEWMZ010000490.1 GCA_023392995.1 Bacillota bacterium | reverse complement strand
TTTTTTAGCACTGGAAGCCCTTCAGTGCTGTTTGTTGTATCTTAAATTGAAAGGACGTTAAATTATGAAATCCAACAGAAATATTGGACTTATGTTTGCCATATCCCTTTTGCAGGGTATGGTCTTTTACGGACCGATTGCCACCCTGTACAGGCAGTCGGCAGGTGTTACCGTTTTTCAGATTACGATTATAGAAAGTGTCTCCCTTGCTCTCTGCTTATTGCTTGAGCTGCCCTGGGGAATAATTGCAGATAAAATAGGCTATAAAAGAACTATGGTTTTCTGCTGTTGCCTATATGTTATATCAAAGCTTGTCTTTTGGAGAGCCTCGGGTTTTACAGGTTTTTTGATTGAGCGGGTTATGTTAAGTATTATTATCGCAGGTCTTTCCGGTGTGGATTATAGTATTCTCTATTTATCCTGTCCTGAGGAAAAGTCGCAAAAGGTATTTGGTATCTATCATACACTCCAAACCATAGGTTTATTGTTTGCCTCCACAATCTATTCTGTATTCATTGGTGAAAATTATAGATTAAGCGGTCTGTTAACCGTATTTAGTTATGCAATAGCCGCCCTGCTCTCATTAGCACTCCGGGAGGTTGATAAAGGGAAGGAACAAGAACATGCTTTCCCCAGTGGATTTTTAAAGCTTCTGAAACACTACCTTAGCAATAAACATTTACTCCTTTTTTTACTTGGCGTCGCCTTGTTAAATGAAACTCATCAAACGATCACTGTGTTTCTTAATCAGCTTCAATATGTAAGTGCCGGGCTATCCAATCACTCCATCGGATATATTTATATCGGTGTAACGATTATTGGTCTTCTTGGTGTTTTTTCAGCAAATTTGACTCGAAAGCTGGGAGTTCTGCCCTTTGCAATTATCCTGTATCTTGGTGCAATATTTGCCTGCGGCGCTCTAACTTTAACAAACAATCCGTGGCTTTCTATTCTTGCAGTCTCATTATTAAGGCTTTCCTTCAGCTTGTTCCAGCCTTTGCAAATGTCTTTGCAAAATAAGCTTGTAGTTTCCTCCAATCGAGCCACAGAGCTTAGTATCTATGCCGTATTAATCGAAAGTGTAGGAATAGGGAGCAATCTTCTATTCGGGAAACTATCCGATAAAAACTTGAGTTTTGCAATGGCCTTGGGAACAGGGTTCTGTTTTTTGGGTCTGCTTCTATTTATAATTTTCTATCAAAATTACAAGAACATCCTGCAAGCAAAATAATAGCTATGAATTACATTATTAAAATGAGTGATAATACCAAATGAATGGAATCTTTCTGCATGGATTCTAATTATACTTATTCGTATTGTTTGGATTGTTATTGTATGAATTCATATTATATAGTTTCTTAACGAATGAAAGACGAACTGTGCAAAAGGATCGCAATCATATGACAGGTTGGCAGATCAGGGCGGCAAACCGAAGAAATGGTTCGCCGCCCTGTATTTTTATATAATATATATTTCGATGCATCTCCATCCTATATCAGAACTACCAGATATATACCGTTTTTTATTAGCGAATGCTCTTAAACCTCAAGCTTACCTTGAATAAATCCCCATCTACCATAAGCTCTAGTTTACCATTTTGCAGTTCCGTCAGACTTTGAGCAATGGAAAGTCCAAGCCCGTTGCCCTCCATATTCCTGGAACTGTCGCCACGGACGAAGCGCTCCAGCAGCTCTTCAGTAGAAATATCCAGCGAATATTTTGAGGTGTTTTTAAACACAATGATTGCTTCTTCGCCTTTCTCTTCAACATTAATATAAACCCGGGTTCCGCTTTGTGCATACTTACAGATATTATTCATCAGATTATCGAATACCCGCCAGATATGCCGTCCATCCGCCAGAATCATAACCGGATTACTCTGCTGTTTGATAATCAGCTCCAGCTTACAGTCTCTCAGCCTTTGTTCATATTCCCCTGCTGTCTGCGTCAGAAGTACTCCAACCTCACAGCGAGTAAGTAGCACCTCAATGCTGCCGGTGGAGGCTTTGGAAGCCTCTACCAAATCTTCAATCAGCTTCTTAAGCCGCTCTGACTGGCGAAGCAGTACCTCAGCGTATTCTGTTATTTTTTCATTTTCTGTCTCTTCCTTACCGATAAGATCCGAATAGTTGATAATGGAGGTAAGGGGTGTTTTGATATCGTGAGAGACATTGGTTATCAGTTCTGTTTTAAAGCGCTCGCTTTTGAGGCGATCCTCCACCGCATGAGTCATTCCCAGCCCAATGCTGTTAAGATTCTCTCCGTGCTGCTTAAAGTCCCAAAGCATGAATTTTGTATCAACCTGATAAGCCAAATCTCCCTTTGCTATGGCCTGGCTGCCTTTTTGAAGCCTGTTAAGTACTAAAGCTATATATAGAATAACCGGTATTAGTATTATCTTTTCCAGAAGCCAGAGCAGGAGCAAATTATCTGTTTCCCAATAACATAGCATAATGCCCAGAAGCTCTCCAAAGGTAATTACAATAACTAGGATGGCAGCTTTCCAGATAAACCCTATATTACGGAATAGTACCTTTATCCCAAAACCCAGCGCTTTACTTATACGTCTAAGGAGTATAAAAAATCGATAGCTGATTGTATTTTTCCACCAGCTTCCCAGCTTCACACGTACTGCAAAATTCATGCAGTACAAGGTACCAAGAACTATGCCTAAGATAAATTCTGCTGCCATATAGGCTAAAATCATGACATCAGGATAACCACTGTACATAATTTCATCAGTGCTAGCTACCGCCAGGGAGAGTGCCAAAATGAAGAATAGTGTTAGTAGTTCAAATGGTATTTTCACTGCTTCACTTGCGTAGATTTCCTCTTTTCCCCTTTTATGTCCTGCACTGCATATAAGTAGAATGAAGGTGACCACTGTGAATAGCAGTTCCAGAATACCAATGGGGTAGATCCAATACCTGAGTGCAAAACCAATATGAATAAGCATATTTGCGGTCGAAAACTCACTTTGCTCCGTGAAACCGTCTGCTAGATACATGTGAACAATATACTCCTTCTCAGTCGGTATATCCTTCTCAGTCGGCATATCCTTCCCAGTCGGCATATCCTTCTCAGCCGGCGTATCCTCCTCTGTGGTATCCCCTTCCTGCCCATCTCTAATGATTTTGCTCACAGTTTCACCAGCCGCCGATATTAACTTTATCTGAATATTCTTTGTCGCTCCAAGGTTATTATGATCCACAATATAGTCGTATTCATATTCCCAAGACACCTTCTCTAAACTGTTACTTCTCCATATTTGTCTACCATCTTTATCCTGAATAAGGAAGGAGAGGTTTCTATTCCTACAATATTCGGTTATATTTTGAAGGTCATCCGTCAACACCATCCTTAGAACCGTAAAACTTACATTATAGCCCATCGAATGGAAGGTATCCTCTTTGATTTCCTCAATACTCTTTGTATAAAATTTATAATTCCATAAAAGACCTACTCCTGCCACACTGGCCAGTGTCATGCAAGCCATGATAACCAACAAAAAGAATGCAGCGATTTTCGCTGGTAACCCATATGCCCATTGTCTATTTTTCATTTCCATGTTCCTTTCTCAATTTTATAGCCCTGCCCCCACACTACTTTGAGGTATCTTGGATCGGCAGGATTTATTTCAATCTTTTCCCTCAAATGCCTGATATGTACTGCTACTGTGCTTTCGTTCCCCAGTGGTGCATCCTGCCATACCCTTTTGTATATCTCCTTTGGAGAAAAGACTCGATCCGGATGCTCCATTAATAATTTAAGAATATCATATTCCGTTGGGGTTAAGGCTACCACATCCCCGTCCAGGGTTACACTTTTGGACTTATCATCCAGTTCAATTCCCCCGATACACAGCATCTGGGACTTGACCGTTCCGCCTCCAAGCTGCATGTACCGCCTTAACTGGGATTTTACCCGTGCCGCCACCTCTACCGGATGAAAGGGTTTGGTAATATAATCATCCGCACCGATATTGAGGCCAAGTACCTTATCGGTGTCCTCTCCTTTTGCTGTCAGCAGTATGATTGGGACATTGCTCGTCTCCCGGATTTTCACCATTGCGGAAATCCCATCCATCTCCGGCATCATGATATCCATCAAGATTAGATGTATTTCCTGACGGTTAATCATATTTAACGCCTCTTTCCCGTTATAGGCCTCCAGTAAAGTATAGTTTGTATCCGAAAGATAGATTTTTAATGCATTGACAATGTCCCTCTCATCATCACAGATCAATATGTTATACATAATTTCCCTCCTTTGGTTTCTATTATAGATGATAGCTTCTTTAATAATAAATGATGTAAATGTTTAAGATTTCTTTAAGATTCAACGAAATGAAGACTACTCCGCAATAACTTACGCATTACTACATTTTACTATTCGTAGGTATTTATTTCAACGAACTTCTAAGTAATTACGCAGTCATTCTTTCATGAGAGCTCGGTTATGCAAAGAAAAAAGCTGTTGCAGTTATATTCTGCAACAGCTTTTTCTTACCTATCGAATATTAAGTTTGATTCGAGTGTCAAAAGTTGGATTTATGTCTTTCTTAATTATTCCCTACAATGTGAGACGAAGGTATAAGAAATTGACGGTAATTTATTCAATAACTCCGCCTTCCACCACCAGGTTATCAGGAGAGGCTGCATCACCATAAACCGGTGCTAACGTCTCAGCGTAGTCTGCATGGAAGAACTGTTCTTTTCCTAATGCTTTAATTTCATCATTGAGCCAGGTCAATAACTCTGTGTTGCCCTTTTGTACTGCCGGTGCAATGGAATCAAGGCTACCTAAGGATTCAATTCCCACTGTAAAGCCCTTATTCTCAAGAGCCCACGCGAGGACTTCTGTATTGTCAGTGGAGAAAGCATCCCCTCTGCCGTCCAGTAATGCACTGTAAGCATCGGCATACTGATCAAATTTTAATAATTTTACATCCGGATAATTCTCCGTAAAGTAGGTTTCAGCCGTTGTTCCCTTTGCAATAATCAGAGTTTTTCCCTTAAGCTGCTCAGCATCAGTAATCAGTGCACTGTCGGGAGATACTACGCCAAGTGCTACCTTCATGTAAGGAAGTGCAAAATCAACCTTTTCCGCACGATCCTGGGTTACCGTAAAGTTGGCAAGGATGATATCCACTTTGGCGGTTTGCAGATATTCTACACGGCTGGCAGGATCTACAGCAACATACTCAACCTCTACGCCTAAATCCTTTGCAATTCTGTTACCAAAGTATACATCATAGCCCTGATAATCACCATTCTCATCTACATAGCCAAAAGGCTTCTTATCGCTGAATACACCAATAATAACCTTACCGCTTTTTTTAATTTCCTCCAGTGTTCTGGCTGTTCCGGCGGGAGTATTTGTACCTGTTGTTGAAGGAGTTGCACCTTTATCTGTTGTATTATTACTTTTGCATGCGGTAAATAAGGATGCGATTACAGCAAGGCTTAAAAGTAATACCAGTAGTTTTTTTGATTTTTTCATATTCATTCCTCTTTCCTGGGCGTACCCATATTTAAATTATTTATTTGAACCGTGGCTTACGGAATCAAAATCAAAGATGTTTAAAAATTGCTTTGCTCTTTCTGTCTTTGGATTTGTAAAGAACTCTTCCGGAGTGCTTTCTTCCACAATATTCCCTTCATCCATAAAAACAATTCGATCTGCTATAGCTCTGGCAAATTGCATCTCATGGGTTACAATAACCATTGTGCTTCCTTCTCTTGCCAGCTCCAGCATAACATCCAGTACTTCCCGAACCATCTCAGGATCAAGTGCCGCCGTCACCTCATCGAACAGCATTACCTTGGGATGCATGCATAGTGCTCTGACAATTGCTACTCTCTGCTTCTGCCCCCCGGATAACTGTCTGGGATAGGCTTTTCGCTTTTCGTATAATCCAATTCTCTTTAAGAGCTCCTCTGCTTCTGCCACTACCTCTTCCTTATCCCTCTTCTGTGCCTTTCTCGGCCCCAGAAGAATATTATCCAGCACCGTCATGTGGGGAAAGAGATCATAGCTTTGAAATACCATACCGATTTGCTGTCTGACCAGATGCATGCTTTTCTTTTGATTGCTGATCAGCTCGTTGTTTAACTTAATTTCTCCCTCCTGGATATCCTCCAGCCCGTTGATACATCGAAGCAGGGTGCTTTTACCGCAGCCAGAAGGTCCAAGTACCACAACTACCTCGCCTTTATGTACCTCCAGGGAAATACTGTTTAGTATTACTGATTGATCAAACTGCTTTTTTAAATCCTTTATTTCTAATATTGTCTCAGTAGATTTCATATCCTCCACTTACCTTTCCAGTTTTAATGTAAATGATGTCGGTAATATCGTATGTCCCATTCTATTTCCCCATTTATAAAGTAGCTAACGCTTCTTGAGTAAAATAAATTCTGCTTCATAGTCGAAATAAATTATACTTCCTAATCGAATAAATTCTACTTCCTAATCGAATTAGATTCTGTTTCTTGACCGAAATAAATTCTAGTTCCTGATCAAAATAAATTCTGCTTCCTGATCGAGTTAAATTCTGCTTCCTGCTGAATCAGATTACGTTTCCTGAATGAATTCCAACTGCGTCCCTGCAATTCTTTTCGGCAAGTGGCGAAGGACTTAATTCGCCCATAACTTTTCTAACCTAACGGAAAGCCGGGAGATTGGGTAACAAACGATAAAGTATAAAAAGAAAATAAATCCATAGATCCATAAGGAGGCTGTCGGAGTTGTTAACCGGGAGGCCTCAATGATCTGCTGACCTACTTTTACCACCTCTACTACACCAATTAATACTATTAATGAGGTTGTTTTAATCATTCTGGTAACCAGATTAATTGCCAGAGGAATTAAGCGCCTTATGGTCTGAGGAATAATGATATGGATATAGGTCTGGGCTCCCGTCAGCCCAATGGCTTTGCCACTCTCATACTGATGCTTCGGAATGGAAGCCAGTGCTCCTCTGACCAAATCTCCCATTTCTGCCGTTCCCCACATGGTAAATACGATAACCGCGGATACTTCCCCGGATAAGTTAATATGAAAGGTCTTTGTTACTCCGAAATAAACCAGAAAAAGCAGCACCAACTGAGGCATAATTCGTATAAACTCCAGATATGCTCTGGTAATCACTTTGGTAACCGGATTCTTCAATGACATCAGCATTCCCATGAGAATCCCCAGGAAGATTGAAATAATCACCGCTATGAAAGAAATACTGATCGTTACCCACAAGCCTTCTAAAATTCTGACAAAATTCCTGCCCTGAAAAAATAAATTAAATCCCAAATCCTGCATACCTTAACCTCCTCTCAATTATGCTGAATATCAATGACAAAGGTAATAAGATAATTGCATAAGCCATTACCAACATAAATAAAGCTTCATCTGTCTTGTAGTAAAGTCCGATTAAATCCTTTGCTACAAACATTAGATCCGCCAGCGCAACCGCACTGAATACGGAGGTTTCCTTAAATAAAAAGATCACATTAGCACTAAAAGCCGGCATAGACACCGAAATTGCCTGGGGTAATATGATGTAGCGGAACACTTGGAGCTGGGTTAACCCCACACTGAGTCCTGACTCCTTCTGTATCGCTGCTATGGACTCCAATCCGCTGCGGAAGGCTTCTGCCATGTAGCTGCCCCCAAGAAATACTAACCCGAAGATTGCACATGCCTCCGAGCTAAGAACGATTCCCAGCTTCGGAAGCCCAAAATATAAAAAGAACAATTGAATCAATAAAGGTGTATTTCTTGATAGCTCTATATAAATTATCGTAATTCTATTTAATACAAGTATTTTAAAATATCTGATCAGGCTGCAGATTAACCCTAATCCAATTGAAATCAAGATTCCTTTCACAGCAATATTCAGCGTTAATATGGCCGCTTCTGCATAAAGTGGTGTGTATTCCCTTATAAATTCAAAATCCATTGTCTCCTCTTTCCCATAAAAAAAACAGACATCGTCATACGTCTGTTCTTTGATATAAAGATTATTAATCAAGGTGAGAACATGCGGATGAATGCAAATCAAATAGGTTCGTAGTAAAGCACCAGACAGCAGCAGGCCATCAGCTGATTGAAATTGTTTGCATTTTCTCTCATGTCATTCATCCCCTTTGATAAATATATACAATTCATATACAATTAATATGTTTTATATCTTAATACCTTTCCTTTCAAATGTCAATACTATTTTAGTATTTTTTTCTTTCCTGCTTGTACTTCTTTTTCAGACCCACCCTAACTCATTTACTGCAAGGAATCCTCTGGGGCAGTAAAGGAAAGCTGCCCGGATCTGTTGCTCTGCGGATAACTTTTGCCAAAATGCAGGTTATCATCACACAGCCTCAGCCCCGGGCAGCTTCTGTTCCTTCTTGATCAATATGATCAATATAATCAATATAAATTTGTGAAATATGAAGTTAACAAATTACAGATGGTGCAGTATAAAGCTTCTTGATCAACATAAATTTGTAAATACTACAACTGAAGCTATTGTTCTTTAACCATTTACGATCTCTCCCCCATTCACATGGAGGGTCTGTCCGGTTACATAGGAGGAATCTCCAGAGGCCAGGTATACGTATGCTTTTGCCAGCTCCACGGGTTGTCCCGGTCTTCCCATGGGGGTATTGCCGCCGAATTTACCCACCTCCTGCTTGCTAAAGGTGGAAGGGATTAACGGCGTCCATATCGGGCCCGGTGCCACTGCATTGACCCTGATATTCTTCTCGGCCAGATTGAGAGCAAGGGAACGTGTAAATGCTAAGATTGCTCCTTTGCTTGCCGAGTAATCAAGCAACGTCTCATGTCCCTTAAAGGCAGTGATGGAGGTAGTGTTGATGATAGCGCTTCCATCTGTTAAATGAGGCAGCACCGCCTTAGTCAAATAAAACATTCCAAAGATATTCGTTTGAAAGGTTCGCTCCAACTGTTCCTTGGTAATGTCTAAAATACTATTCTGGGGATGCTGCTCCGCCGCATTGTTAACAAGAATATCAATCCTCCCCAGCTCATTAATTATTTGGTTCGTCACCTTAGCAGAAAAAGACTCTTCTCCAATATCCCCACTGCAGAGGAGGCACCTTCTGCCGATACCTTCAAGGATTGCTTTCGTCTCTTTGGCGTCCTCATGTTCGCTCAGATATACAATAGCAATGTCTGCGCCCTCTCTGGCGAAAGCAATTGCAACAGCTCTTCCGATTCCGCTGTCTCCACCGGTAATTAAAGCTACTTTACCGGTTAGTTTATTCGCAGAGACATACTCTGGTTCCTGATCAATCGGCTTAGGATTCATTTCATTATTTAATCCGGGCTGTTGATTTTGATGCTGCTCGGGGACAGTTTTAGGAAATGATTGAATAAAATTAAAATCCATGTTAAACTCCTTTGATAACGGTATTTTAACCTTATTATGATCGATATCCCGTCAAATATTCCAAGCTCTCCTTTTCTCAGAAGATGTATGCTTCTCTGCTCATATATGATCATCTAACGAATAACACATTATAGTCACAAAATTTCATTTGTCTCAAATCCAGCAAGGATTCTCCGCTTCTTCTCCCTCCAATAATGTAACTTCTTTTTATTTCAGAGGTTTATCCACTATTGGATAAATTTCCGGCATAGATTTCCACATTATCCTTTTTATCCGCGAATAACAGTCTATACTATCCCATACTCCTCCAGCAATTCCAATGCCGACTTAAGAATATGAGCGGTCATCCCCCAGATCGTCCAGTTTTCATACCGATAGAATAAAATATCATGAGTACCTTTTGACCAGGGATAGGTTTTCCCTCCCTGAATCCATTCATAGGGGAAATCCTCCGGTAATTGATGCACTAGTTTACTCTCATATTTCTCCGGTGGATGCTCACGAAAGTATTCCAACGGCACCATAATAATTTCATCCACTTCATCCGTTCCAAAGGTGTTCTGATAGTCCTTGATGACCCCCAGGTAGGAATGTATCATGAGATTAAAGGGTGATATATAGATATCTCCGGGCCCCAACACCTCTATTTGCTCAGGTATAAGCTCCAGCTCTTCCATCGTTT
This sequence comes from Bacillota bacterium, assembly GCA_023392995.1. GTDB lineage: Bacteria > Bacillota > Clostridia > Lachnospirales > Lachnospiraceae > Mobilitalea. The sequence continues at coordinate 2,226 of JAEWMZ010000490.1, read as the reverse complement.
CTCGTACAGCACATTCCTGCAAGGATTCACCTGGCTCAAGCTTGCCACCCGGAAAGCATATTTCACCTGGCTGACGTCTTAATTTATTCGATCTTTTTTCAAATAAAAAATATACGGTTCCCGAGATTTCAAGCATAGGCACCAACACCGCATATTTCCTGTATTTTTCATCTCCTATGAATCTCGGCTGCCGACTTGAAAACTGTTCCTTTTTCAATATAATAGCCTCCTTCGCATTTCCGTAATTGAGAGCATTTGCATCTCTTTAAATTTCGCAATGATATTCGGTTTCATATCCTCAGTTTTATTATACGAGGGATATGAGATAAATTCCACTCGAAATCCTAGGATCTGGCTGAAAGCTATTTGTGCCGGGCTGAATGCTCTACTTTTCACCCTAACTGACATTCGATTTATAGGTGGTGGAGTGCGGGAAGTGAAATACTCTGTCTTTCGCGCTATTCAATTACAAATTCTTGGGCTCCCATAAATCCCGGAGCCACTTCATATTTATCAAAATATACCACCGGCTTTCCATCCTTATTCAGATAGAATTTTGTATTCTCATCCACCGTAACAAACCCATCAAACGAACTGTTTCGATCTGTAACTCCCCAATAAATAAAGTCAGAATTATCGGCTGCTCTTTCCTTCATTTGTTTTATAATACTGTTATTGGCAATGGTCACATAATCTTCACCTAAAACATCCTTCAGCGTCAGTTGCTTGTTTTTACCAAGATCAATATTAAAGAAATACGCTAAATCATAGGCTCCATACCAGCTTTCATCTGCGGTAAGCATGAGTGATAGAATATCGCCCTGTTGATACTGTATTTTATAATCAACATTAATGGTAAGGTCTCTTTTCTCCCATTCCTCTTTCGTTCCTCCTGTTTCAAGAAAGGCCTCCTTATCCGCCTGCATTCGCTTCTTTGCATCCTCCAGGTAATTCTTCACTATTTTCTCAATCTCTGTATTTACATCAGCTACAATTGATGGGGTCTCTGTCGGATTCGCTTTTCCATCCTGATTTTCTATGCTGTTAACGGCACCATTTGCAGATGATTCAATAGCGGTATCCGGAGTCTCATTAACTACCACCTCAGGTACCTTGACCGTAATATTCTTATTATCTTCCGAACTTTCATAGGAACGCACGGTTAATACCTTGGCAATGCTTCCCACGATGGGTAATTTAGCTGCACTCATAGCAAAGACTTCGCTGGAGTTTAGGCCTGCCGTAAAGCACAAAACCAGGACAGCAGCTGCGGCTGTTCCATATTGTAAGTATGATATTCTTCTTTTTCGGCTAGTGGGAGCCTTAATGAAGCTATTAATCTGATCCTCCGTTTTTTTCTTCATCTCCTCTGGTACTTTAATCTTATCATAAATCTCTTTACCCTCTTCTATTTTCCTCATACTTCTACCTCCATATTTTTCTTCAGGCGTTTTAGAGCTGCGTATAATCTGGTTTTCACCGTATTAAGATTAACCTCCAAGGCCTGGGATATCTCTTTTAATGTTAATTCTTCAAAATAATGCAATAGAATGATGCTCTTCATCTCCTCCGGCAAATTGCATACCAGCTGATATACCTCTGCCTTTGCTTCATAAGCTTCCTCATAATAGATATCTTCTTTGATTTCACCGGGCTCGCAGAGTATTTCTCTTTTTGATTTTCTCAGATAGGTTAGGCATTCATTGATAAGTATCCTGTAAAACCAGGTTTTTATTGCATTTTCATTTCTTAAGCCGGGATAATTCTCTAATGCTTTACAAATAGCATTTTGCACAATATCCATGGCTGCTTCCTTCTGGTAAACATAGCAGTAGGCGATTCGGAAGAATTTATCTTGATTTTGCAGGATATGTTCGATCAATTTATCGTAAATTGTAGTGTTCAAGCCCTTCACTGTTCCTCTCTTACTGAACGTATCATTTTTAATTTCATTATATAGATAACTGTTGAAGCGAAAAAGTTTGGGTTCTCTTATCTTTATTTTTCTTTTATGACTCAAACGCAAAAGATTGGACTGATAATATAATATCCAATCTTTTTTATAATTATCGACAAAATACTACAATTATGAAGGAAAGGACAAGGAGATAGACTAATCTTTTGCTTGATTTGTGAAAGTAAGAGAATTATAATTAGTTGTCCAGATTAAGGCGAATCTATTACAGAATGGTCATTCATTGCATCATTTTTTATAATAAATAGCAC
>JAEWMZ010000436.1 GCA_023392995.1 Bacillota bacterium | reverse complement strand
CCATGGATGACATAGGCATCACACTTCGAAGTAAACCTTTCGCCGAATTCAATGAGACGGTTAATTGACTTCACTCTGCCTCTAACCTTTTCGCAGGTATAGCATTGTCCGAATTCATCATCAAAGCTTACGATGGGTTTAATATTAAGAACATCACCGATTGTACCGGATATTTTACCTATCCTTCCGCCCTTGATGGCATACTCCAAGGTTCCGAATACAAAGTAAAGATGAATCTTCTTTCGTATTTCCGGGATTGCCTTTATTATGGTGGCAAAACTCAGTCCCTGGGCGATCATTTCACCGCATTTTTTTACAAGAATTCCTTGGATGACGGAAGTGGATTTCGTATCATATAAAAAGGTTTCAATGGACGGATACTGTCTGCTGATTACCTCTACTCCATTCACCGTTCCGGAGATACCACTTGAAATGTTGATGGATATGGTGTGAGTATAATTTTCTCTCTCCAACTCCATATACAGCTTCTCGATATCTTCCATCGCTGGCTGGGAGGACTTTGGAATCTCTCTTTTCATATTCTTATACACTTCTTGGGGTGTGATATCGATTCCGTCCGTGAACTCACACTCTTTGTAAATGATCTTAAAGGGCAGAACGTGAATACCATATTTTCTTATGGTCTCATCGTCTATATCGCAAGCCGAATCCGTAATCAATGCGATCTTTTCCATAGGATAATCTCCTTTTCATAAATATCCCCGCCATAAACAACTGCGAAACGCTATCGTAATTGAAGCGTGTTCTTAAGTTTTGCTATAAACTAATCAGCTTTATTCACATTCAAGCCACACATGTTATATCATCATCACATGTAGTTATTATAACCAGATTATCACGTTTTTTATATCAAATCAATATATAACTAACATTTATTTACATCAAGCTTACTGCAAGTATGGGAGTAGCCCATTCATCCATTGTTTTATTGCCTCATATTTCTTCCTGCTCTTGTATTAGATTAACCTTTTCCAATATCGTATCTTCCATACTTTTTGTAATAAAAAATCTCTAAACTCTTCAATAAGTTTAGAGATCTCTTTTCTTCTCCGTATTTAAATCAACTCATGGATACTTTCGCCCCGTAGGTCAGATATATCTTCAAAGGAAATCTTATGATGAACAATCACTAAGGTTTTGCTGGTTTCATCTACCCGTGATACCATTCCGGTTAATCTGACATATTCTCTGTTCTGAAAAAATTCCACGGTAATGATATCCTTGAGCCGGATCTGTCTCAGCTTCCGGTCTAATTCCTCTTTCTGCTCCTCTGATAAGTCCCGCTTAGGAACAATGATCCGCTCCTTCTCTGCCACTGCTTCACGAAAGCCTTTTAAGGCATCAAAGGGCATAAACTGCTTGGCACGGTTCTGTCTATCCATTTTACCACGTCTAATCTCCACTTTTATGACCTCCAATTTGTCTGTTACGTTCTACTGTGGTACCGGCCTCCTGTAAGTCCATACCACGGATCAGCGCATTTTTTCCAAACTTCTTCTTAATTTCTAAAGCTGCCTTCTGCAGCTTCCTGTCCTTCTCCAATTCTGCCAGGTCGGTAAATAAATCAAATTGTTCATATGCCTCAGTAACCACATTGTTACAGGATATTCCTAATCGTCGTATCGGCTTACTTTTATCAACAATACGCTCATAGAGCTCTATCACATAGGGGCTTATGCTTCGATAAGAATTGGTGGTTACAGACATAGATGCCGTTCCCATGGCCGGCTTGAGCTCCAACTCACTGGTATAACCAATCATCAAGGAGATTGAGCTGGTTACAACACCTTTATCAACCATATCCAGGCATAAGGCATCCGTCATCTCCTTTACCACTAATGCGCACTCCTCAAAACTGTAATCCCGAGGTAAAATCTGTGCACTGGAAATGGAATTATTCTTCGGCTTATAGGACTTGATATCCTCCATGGTAGTTGTTTCTCTCCCCCAGGCATGATCAATCAGAAGCTCCGCATCAATTCCAAACATATGATAAAGCATCTCTTCCTTCGTTCGAGCAATATCCCCCATCGTAACGATACCCATACTGGCCAGTCGGTTTACTGTTCCTCGTCCAATTCTCCAAAAATCATTCAGGGGCTGATGCTTCCATAAGGTTTTTTTAAAGATCTCTTCATCCAGATACCCAATGTTATCTTTGGCATGCTTGGCCGTAATATCAAGCGCTATCTTCGCCAGATACAGGTTGGTTCCAATCCCTGCCGTAGCAGTGATTCCGGTGGAATTCTTAATATCCTGCATGATCTGTACTGCCAGTTCTCTTGCCGTCATCTGATACATAGTCAGGTAGCGCGATACATCAATAAATGCTTCATCGATGGAATACACGTGGATATCCTCTTTCGAGACATACTTTAAATATATGGAATAGATATAGGCAGAATATTCAATGTATAGCTTCATTCTGGGCGGTGCCATAATATAGGGCACACTTTTTGGTATCTGAAACACCCGGCAACGATTCTTTATCCCAAGTGCCTTCATCGATGGTGAAATTGCAAGGCAGATTGTCTTCTCCGTTCTCTCTGGATCAGCAACTGCAAGGTTCGTGGTAAGAGGGTCAAGTCCTCGTTCTACACACTCCACAGAGGCATAGAATGACTTTAAATCAATACAGAAATAAACCCGCTCTTCCATCTTAAGCATACCTCCCATACTGTTTTATCACTGACCTAATAGTTTTATAAATCCGTTTATAGAAAGCCATTTTTATAAAGAACTTTTAAAACCACTTAAAGCTGCTTAAAGCTGCTTAAAATCTCATTTAATTTCTTATTTAAAGTCTTACTTGAATTTTTACTTAAAATCTTTTTGACTTAACTATTAATCTATTATATCACTCGAACATACGTTTGTACACATGATTATTTTGTCAATTCTGGGCTCTTAAAGCATAAGCTTGTAATGCTATATGAAATTGAGTATAATGTTAATCATTAATCAAGACAAAGCTTTGGAGGTGAATTAAAATGAATGTATTATTTTTAGAGTATCCCAAATGCTCCACTTGTCAGAAGGCAAAAAAATGGCTGAAGGATCATCAGGTATCCTATACGCCCAGACACATCCTGGAGGAGAACCCTACGCTGACTGAATTGACCGAATGGCTTACCCTCAGTAAGGTTGATGTGAAAAAGTTTTTTAACACCAGCGGATTAAAATATAAAGAGCTGGACTTAAAAAGCAAGCTCCCCCTCTTGACCCAAGAGGAGCAGCTTGCACTGTTATCAACTGACGGGATGTTAGTGAAACGTCCCCTTGTCATTAGTGATGATTTCGTATTGATTGGTTTTAAAGAAATAGAGTGGGAACGCTTGGTTTAGCTTCTTTCACCTTCACTTACTTGGCACTGCTATCGTTCCAAACCAGAGCATCAGAGGTAGTCCAGGTCTTATTTTCATAGGTAATTGTCCAGCCGCTTGCCTGTCCAACATCCTCCTTCTCAGTATAGCTCCACTGGAAGGTACTATCACCCTTTTCATCGATCTGAGTCCAGGTAGCTCCACCGTCATGAGTAGCATACACCAGCTGCTTTGGCTGATCATCAAATGCATAGGATAGTAATAAGCCATCGCGTGCGGTAAAGAACACCGGCGGATAAGTAGTAAACTCACTCGTGGAATATTTCTCAGGGATGGTTAACTCCTGCTGCATCCAGGTCACTCCACCGTCCGTAGTACGAAATAAACCGATATATGCATTCTGAGGAATCTGCGTGGTAATCCAACCATTGTGACTGTCGATAAAGATAATTCCTGTTTTTGAATCAAAGGGGATGGTAGCGTTCTCGTCCTCTGTACTGGTAAGCTTATTCCACTTCTTCCCGCCATCCTCTGTTTTATATAGCGTTGTACTTTCTTTGAACATACCCGCTGCATTACGTTCTGCCTTCCAGCCCTCGGTAGCGGTAAGATAGATATATTCCAGACCGTTCTCTCCGTCCATTCCCTGATAAATGGCTGTGCCCAGAGGAGTCTTTCCTGTTAGCTTTGCTCCCTCTGCCGACGTAGGATCCGGTACCACTGTCGCCGTGGGCTGCGTCGTTACAACCGGTGCGGGTGTATTGGTAACCTCAGGATTCACATTGTTATCTTTGGGCTTGTGGGAACATCCTGCCAATAATGTACCAAGGAGAAGAGCGGATATAATTAAGCATCTTTTTTTCATCTTAATGCCTCCATTTATATAAATTATGATTGAACTATAGTTCCGTCTATCACATTTGTCAATTTATTTTACATAAAATTCACAAATTAATATCCATTCAATCTAAGCCAGCGTATCCTGCTTTCGTAATCAACATAGGAAATATCCAGGTCAACATTTCCTGATATCCCGCTAACTCTACCTGTCGCACTATACTGCCAGATAGCCAGCTCGCCAGTATAGGTCAAAGTATTCGTCCATTGGGCTACCCAACGCTCGTAGATATCCAGACTTGAATCATAGAGCTTCCCTGAAAACCAGCTCTTGCTGCTGTATAACAACGGATAATATCCTGCTTCCTCAAGAGCATAGTAATAAACAAGTGCAATGTCAGCAATCGTTTTCTTATCAAGAGCCATCTGCGCTTTATCCTCCAGATCCAGGCACACCGGATATTCAAACTGCTTTCCTGCCAATGTCTTGATTAAAAAGTCCACTTCTTTTTGCGCCATTTCAACCGTTGTTGCATGGCTGTAATGATAAACTCCAACTGCGATACCGTTGCTTTTGGCACCCTGATAATTGACTTCAAACTTGGGATCCAGACTGCTGCTGCCATAAGAAGATCTGATCATTGCAAATTCGACTCCATCATTCTTCACCTTGCTCCAATCAATGTTCCCTTGCCACTTTGATACATCAATTCCCTTGATATACGCTTTCTCAACCGAGACATTGCAGACTGCCTGCTTACCACTATCCTCCACAACAGCTGTGATGGTTGCTGTTCCTTCACCCATGGCCGCAATTGTTCCTGTGTCATCCACAACGACCACATTTTCATCGGAACTTATCCACGATACCTTCTGAGTCAGTCCACTCTGTGAGGATAAGCTGGCCACCAACTGGTCTGTACCTCCTACTACCATTGAGATGTCACTTTGATCCAGGGTTATCTCTGTAAGGCTGGTATTTGGAATATTAACTGCCGCAGCTGAAGAATTCTGACTATATACCTTTGTTTCCCCTACCAATCGGTAAGCTTTTATTTGATAATAATATGTACTTCCCAGGGTTAAGCCTGTATCTATATAACCAGCATCTGACACTGTGGTCAGCAGCTGATAGCCTTCACTATCACCAATTGACTTGTACACCTCATAACCATCCGACCCCTCTGACGGATCCCAACTGATCTCAGTGGTTCCCTCGGCTGAAACTGAGGCCGTGATAGCCTCTGGAGCCAACAAGGTTGGTGTCACTGTAGTTATCGGGGAAAAGCTTCCATATACTTTACTACTACCGTTGGATATAAAACCGCGGACTTTAAAGTAATAATTATTTCCCGGCTCCAAGCCGCTCTCATTGTAAGAATTCTCTTTGGTTTGCTGAACAAACACATAATTGCCGGAACTGGAATCAGCCATGTAAACCTCATATCCGCTTACATACTTCACCGTTTTCCAGGTTAGGTCTGCACTCTCATAAGTTGTAGAAGTCCCTTCCAGTTTACCCACTGTGCCAGGCACAATCTTTCCGCTGAGGACTTTGGAGTACGCTCCGTAAAGCTTCGATTTACCGGAGGTCTTATACGCACGTACTTTGTAATAGTAGGTCTTACCGGGAGTCAATTTTGTATTCGTATAACTGTACTTCCCAGCGGCAGCCGTATTGACCAATTGATAAGTGCCTTTTGAGGATGTAGCACGGTAAATCTGATACCCGTTAGCTCCCGTCACCTTACTCCAAGTAATTTTGATACTGTTCCCGGAAGAAATTGCTGTCTTCACTGTCTTTGGTGCAGTTAATTTTGCTGTTGCTGCCTGAACCGCCTGCGGTCCTCCCATGAAGCAGACTATAACAACAAGAATAAACATTTTTTGTAACATTTTGAATAATTTTCCTTTGTTTCTTTTCATGTTAGCCTCCCTAACTCTGCATAACAATAAAGTATCTCTCTGTAGTCCATAGCTAGAGTAATTAATATTTGTGTTATTCCTATGGCATATTATAGATAATTTGGTGTTATTTTAATAAATTTAGTTGATATATGAGAGGCTTATTTATGAAGTGATTTGCAACAGTTCATCCTTTCTTTATGAGATTCATAAGCAGGAACTAGAAATAATCCGAAAAGTATGGAGTCTGCTGCTCAATGGCATCCTCCAACATATCCACTGTCTCCGGACTACACATGATACGCCCGATCTTCTGCAGATAATCCGGTCTCTTGTACCCTAGAAGCATGGTAGTCATGCTCTGAATATCTATCTTATCCCCACTCTTTTCTGAAGTACGGACAATTTCACCTTTTCCTCCGGCGCTGATTCGCAAGGTAAAGGTTCCCTGATTCCAGGAAAGCAGCGGGTCCTCCATGGTAAAGGTCCACTCCCTGTCAGCCACATCCGGTTTAAAGGGATAATCTGCAATAAACATCTCCAAATCCACAATACGTGCCATAAAGTAAGGTGATATCGTCTCCTTAATGTCCGCATCCTCCAGAAGAAAAGCCAATGGTTCGTCGGTATGGATATTTCCTACCACCTTTGAGATCATGGAAAAATGTGCGCTGATGAAATTCCAGAGTCCGCTGCGAGCTTCCTCGTTCATGAATATCATGTCCTTGATATGAAACACCTCATCAGAGATCCAGTAAAGCACATACCCATCGGGCTGCCCCCCTTCATTGTAATAAATGGCAGCCATTAAATCATCCGTATCCCATAGCCAGTACTCATTCCAGGCCAGCTCGTTCCGAAGCATGGCTCCATGAGTTTGCATCGCAAACCGTTCATAGGCTTCCTTTACCTGGTCACTGTCCACGGTAACACGCTCAATTTCACCGGACACCCTCTTATTCTTTGGCAGCTGGTAATCATTAATCTCAAAGGTTATCACATCGGATATAATTTCCCAGCCCTTTCTCCGGTAATATGGAATTGAATAAGGAAAGAGATAGGATATGGATTGCTTGCGTCCCCTCATATTCTCAAGTGCCTGGCATAAAAGCTTATGCATGAGCCCCTGTGAGGAATACTCTGGATAAGTACCGACTCCTGTAAGTCCTCCCATATCAAAGGTACGGTCAAAGATACGTACTTTAAAGGGGTATACTGCTACCTGAGATATTAATTTGTCACCGTCGAACCAGCCAAGAACATCTGCCTGCTCCAGCACAGGCGATTTGGCTCGGATAATCTCATCCTCCTCCCAGCCGCTCTGGTGCAGCTCCCTGTCCGTTACCTGGAATACATATCGCAACAGCTGGTTATATTGCTCCAGGTGCTCCATTCCTACTTTCTTCATCTTTAATTGCTTTCTTCTGCTCATACCAGTCTCCCATCTATGTGCTTACGCGCGCTCATAAAATACAATATATTTCATTTCTAAGATCAGCAAAAAAGTACAGCTTAGGATTCGTTGATTCTTACCTGAATCTCTGTTAAAAATTCTTCACTTTGCATTGTCTCCCGGTTATCAATCACATAGATTTCAAAGGGTTCCCCTGCTACCTCATACCCATTCTCCCTGGCATATGCAAGCAGATTCTTGACACATTCTGTGCTCTTAAGATACTCTCCTCTATAATAACAGGAGAGATATCTTCCCTCCGGTATCAAAAAATCATATTGATCCGCCGTAGACTCCAGAATAAAAAATACATTGTGGTACCCGCTTGGGATTCCCTGCTCCATATCCTTAATGTCGAAGGTCGCTCCAATAGCCTGATTACCGAAATCCCGTATCTTTCCTTCATGTTTTCTATGAAGCTTCTTTACGACAAAATCCATTTCTTCGTCCCGGGTAATATGTTCCTTCAGCCGTACACAGGGTCTTCCCTTTAAGCTCTTTACCCTGTAGATATCGGGCTTAATCCCATCCGCCTCCTTAAGCGCAAGCATTCGTTCTTTGATGATCTGCTTCCGCTGTTTGAGGCGCTTTACCTGCTCTGTGATATACTCCTCTTCCTCTTGCAATAGAGCCAGCGTGTTATCAATACTCTGATGTTCCAGATACCCCTTGATTTGCTTCATGGAGAAATCCAGTTTACGCAGGTCTGAAATGATATTCAGTTTATAAATATCCTTCAGGCTATAAAGCCGATAGCCGTTTAAATCCCTTTTGGGCTTTAGAATCCCCAGTTTTTCATAGTAGCGCAAAGAGTCTACTCCAATTCCATAAAGCTTGGATATTTCATTTATTTTATAATAGTCTTTCATCGATTACGAGCCTCCTGCCAAAGCGCCTTGCAGACCACGAGTCTGCATAGACTCATTCTGTCTGTATTACTACTTATAGTATATTCACTATTTTTCAATAAAATTAAGCACTTGACATTGGTATTATACCAGAGTTTAAACTAAAAGGGTAGAAGAGAGAGGTAATATAATTATGAAGAAGATTATGAGTTTATCAAAAAACAAAAAAATAGTAAGAATTGTGAAAAGAATAGCTGTTATTGCACTAGGTACTGCAATATCCTCTTTTGGAATATACAATATCCACCGTCAGACAAATGTTACGGAGGGCGGCGTATTGGGATTGATCCTTCTTCTTAACAATTGGACGGGTATATCTCCTGCTCTGTTAACACCTGTACTTGATATCCTTTGCTACGGTCTGGCGTTTCGCTATTTAGGGAAGGATTTTATTAAGATATCGCTGGTTTCCACCTTAAGTCTGGCAGGTTTCTTTAAGCTTTGGGAGATGTTTCCCCCTGTATTACCAAATCTTTCGGCTTATCCACTTGTAGCAGCCATTGCCGGAGCCCTTTTTGTAGGTGTTGGAGTTGGGCTTATCATCGGACAGGGGGCCTCCAGCGGTGGGGATGATGCCTTGGCATTAATCCTGTCAAAGCTTACCCATTGCCGTATTTCCCGGGTATATCTTGCCACCGATCTCGTAGTGTTGCTTTTATCACTGACTTACATTCCCCTTGGCCGTATTGCCTACTCCCTGGTGACAGTGACGATCTCCTCCTTGCTGATTGAATATGTACAGAGGCTCAGTCAGAAAAGCAGCGCGAAAGCAAAGATGCAGTTAGTGTCTGAGGATTAAAGGTTATCAACAAGCTTTGCTGAAGTAGAAAGCTGACAAAAATCCAGCCAGTTAAGGGCTTAAAAGTGGAGTTTCAGGGATATCAAAGCTCTACTCATTCTCTTGACTGGCTGGATAGGGGTTGCTGATGAAATCTGTTTACTTTGTGTGTTTATGCATTATAAAGGAATAAAATAGAGAAACAAACCACGCCTGCTACTGGTGCAATTATTTCAATAGCACGCCTTACCTTATGTACATCCTTCAATGCTAACAATAAAGTTCTATATGCGGCCACTCCTAAAAATCCCCCAAAAACATTTAAAATCACATCGTCTATGTCACTGGCTCCAATTTGAAATATGTATTGTATCCCTTCAGCAGTTAAACTAATCAACGCTATATATATAATATTTCTATACAGTCTTTTATCACGATTAAATAAAGTCAAATAAACTCCTAAAGGTATAAATAGAACAATATTTCCCAGCACATTACTAAGTGCAAAGTTGCTTAAAACAATATCATCGCCTGACAAATAACGAATGATTGTGGAAAATGGTACTATATTTACAGAACGATAGGAATGTCTATTCATAAATAGTAGTGCCAATAAGATTATTATGTAAAAGATAAAAACAGAAAATAATAAAAAATTATGCAACACACGATGGTTCTTTTTCATGGGGCTATCCCGCCTTTCTCATTTAAGGTTCACTCTGTTTCTCTATGTTACCATACATCCCCATAATTGTGAATATTTTTCATTTTTTCCTGTTTTCTTTATTACTAATGTATTTGGATATACGTACTCCCTATGACAGCGACGATCCTTGCTGATTACACTACATATATTCCTTTTATCATTCTATTAAGAAGTAATAGAGCAACTGATTATTTCTAACCAGTTGCTTTTTTCTTACTCCTCATCAAGCTTAACCCGTAAAAGCTTATTTTTTACCTTTGAAGCATATTTTAATTCATAGGAGGGAATTCCTTTTTTAATTGCCTCTGCGATCTCCTCTATTTCTTTTTTTGCATTTTCTTCGTTTGCATACCAGCCCAGTAGGATTGAGCTTTCGCCCCAGAACGCGCCATTGTTTACACCAATTAGAGTATATTGGGGTTCATCTCCTCTTGGCTTATACAATACCCGGGATGCCAGGACTTTATAGCAATTTACAATTGATTTCCCATCATATGACGTAATCGAGATCTTTCCCGTTGGTACAATCACATTTTGAGATAATGATTTTTCAGCTGCAACAGCTCCTGATTCACCTAACATTAAATAATCCAGCGAAACATTCAGCTCTTGAGATAAAACTAGTAATTTCTCTGTTTCCGGATAGCCGCTGCCTTGTTCCCACTTTGATACGGCTTGACGGCTTACACCAATCTTTTCTGCCAATTCCTCTTGTGATAGTTGTTTCTCTCTTCTTATGGATTGCAAATTATCAGCAAAACTCATTCTTCTTCCTCTTTTCTCTATGATTTTTACATAAAGTATAAAGTATTTACTCATTGTTTCAACCAAACTGTAGTTGCAGTTGCGCAACCTGAATTTGCGATTATGAAAATCCTGCTGCTATTTCAAGTTTGCCCGGAAGGCGCGAGGTGTGGTCTTACTCAGTTGGATAAAAACCCGGTTAAAGGTTCTTTGGCTTGAAAATCCGCACTCATAAGCAATGTAGGTAATTGACAGCTCCTCGTCTGCTAATAAATGCTTTGCATAGTTGATCCGAAACTCATTGATATACCTGGATAAGGTACAGCCTACTCTCTCAGAGAATAGCTTCGATAAATAGGATGGATTATAGCCCAGCTTTTTTGAGATATCGGTCAAGGATAGATTATGCCTGTAATTTTGCTCGATGTATTGTAATATTTCAGGTAATACATCCTTGTCCAGTTGAGTCTTTTTATCAATCGTACCCAGCTGTTTCAATGCATTTCCTAAAATTAATTGAAGATAACCCACAAGAATCGCTTTACTGTTTTCACCCTGAAACTCCTGCACCAATTCTTCACAGTACCTGGCAATCCTTTGGTTACCTGTAACAAAAGGCTCCTTCAATTCCTTGGTATAAAGTGATTTAAACATTGGGAGTAGGTCATAGGAAAAAATACACATTATAACCTTTGACTCGCTGAAGGTGGCATATGAATGGATGGTATTGGGAAGGGAAAGAAAAAAATCATTCCTTTTCAGCGCCTTGGTACAGGAGCCGCAGGTAACACTGATTTCTCCCTCGATGCACAAAACAAACTCAAATTCCTTATGCAAATGTGGCGGAAAGCTCATATTTGTACTCTCGTAAACAACAATATCAATATGTTTGTTCTCAAAAAATGCTAACATAACATCATCACCTTTCATTTTTCAGCGTGTGTCTAAAGACTTCTTTTATCGAGCGAAAGCTTCGCTAAGCGGTAGTCCGGGACGACTATAGTACTCAGTGGCAGAGTAGGGCATTCCGGTACAAGGAACTACTATCGGGCACATCCAATTCTTAGAGGATCGTAACCCCAAATACTACTGATAATAATATAGATTTCAGGCATTTTACAGTTTGCCATTCTTATAATAAAAAACAAAAATTTGTCTACTTTCCTGCAGGTATTTTCTTTCAGCATACCATAGTTCTTGTTATACTGAAAGAAAAAAAGGAGGTATTTATTTTGAAAAAGGCAATTATATTTCAAGGTGGCTGGGATGGGCACGAACCGGTCTTGGTATCACAGCTATTTAAGGATATTTTAGAGGGAGAAGGATTTTTAGTTGATATATTTGATACCTTGGATTGTCTGGCAGATGGGGAGACATTAAAGACCTACGATCTAATTGTACCTGTATGGACTATGAGTGATATTAAGGGTGAATATGTAAAAAATGTTTGTAATGCGGTTGAACTGGGAACCGGAATCGCCGGCTGCCATGGTGGTATGTGTGATTCCTTTCGAAACAACGTGGATTGGCAGTTTCTAACAGGTTCTCAATGGGTTGCACATCCTGGAAATGATGGTACCCCATACATGGTTCATGTAGCAAAGGATGATTACTTCACAAAAGACATGAATGATTTTGAGGTAGTATCCGAGCACTATTATTTGCATGTTGACCCGGCTGTTAAAGTGTATGCTTCTACGAAATTCCCTGTTGTGGATGGCCCTCATGCTTCGAATGGTGAGGTTAACATGCCCGTTGTCTACACCAAGACCTGGGGACAGGGCAAGGTATTCTATACATCATTAGGACATCACGCCGATGTTTTTGACATTCCTGAGGCCAAAGAAATTATGAAACGAGGTCTGCTCTGGGCAGCTAGATAAGGAACGTTTCCTTCGGGCTTAGCTCCTGCTACGAAGCAGTATCTACTGTATATACAGTAACTTCAGTGAATGAGTTTCACATTACCTAATAAACATATATGAAGGGGGATCGTATCCATACTGGCACTTTTATGGCTATTTGCGCAGTAAGGAACGTGGATATAATTATGAGTAAAATAAATGTTGGAGTTATCGGTTGCGGTAATATTAGTGGTATCTATTTTGAAAATTTTACGAAACTGTTTCATAATATAAATCTTTATGCAATTTGTGATCTGGATGAAGAAAAGACAAAAGCAGCCTCTGAAAAATATGGAGTAACAAACATCTTTACCTATGAGGAAATGATGAATTGCGATGAGATACAGATCATTGTGAATCTGACTACTCCACAGTCCCATTATAGTATATGCAAGGATGCTCTTCTATCGGGTAAGCATGTCTATGTGGAAAAGCCTCTGTCTCTTGAGTTAGAGCAAGGCATTGAGTTAGTTGCGCTGGCAAAAGAAAAGGATCTGTTGATTGGCTGCGCTCCTGATCCCTTTTTAGGCGCAGGTATCCAAACCTGCATTAAGGCTATCCATGATGGTCTGATTGGAGATGTTATCGGTGCTACCGCCTTCATGATGTGTCACGGGCATGAGAGCTGGCATCCAGACCCGGAATTCTATTACAAACTGGGTGGTGGCCCTATGTTTGATATGGGTCCTTATTACTTAACGGCGCTGGTTTCCATGATCGGTCCCGTCAAAGAGGTAGTGGGTATGAATGCTATCACCTTCCCCCAACGGACAATTACAAGCGAAAAGAAGTTTGGACAAACCGTTGACGTTGAAGTACCAACACATGTGGCTGGTCTGATGGAATTTGAAAACGGCGCCATAGGAAATATCATAACCAGCTTTGATGTCTGGGGATCGACCTTACCAAGAATTGAAGTATACGGAACCAGAGGGAGCCTGATTGTTCCAGATCCCAACACCTTTGGCGGTGAAGTTCTGATGAAACAATATTTTTCAACCGAATTTGAAAAGCTGCCGCTGATGAGCTTATATCATGAGAATAGCCGGGGCATAGGCGTTTCGGATATGGCACGCTGCATTTTGACCAAGCAGAAGAACAACCGGGCAAGTGGTGAGCTCTCCTGCCATGTACTGGAGATTATGCATGCGTTTCATGAGAGTAAGAAAAGCAAGGCCTATGTGCAGCTTTCGACAACCTGTGAAAAACCGTTGCCTTTGCCTATGAATTTAGTGAAGGGCTCGGTTGTAGCAGAATAAGACTGTGATTAAGATAAATAACTCAAACCTCGGGTATGGTAAATAATAACTTAAGAGGTTTGAGTTGTTTATCTTACCAAACTACTTGCACTCTTTTTGACTCCTTGCTTATGAGGTTAAATTAAAATGTGTAATGCCCTCCCACTAGTTTGATCAAAAAATCGTACACCATACAGACAACGCTTTGGCTGGGAAAGGCCTGGAAGAACTTTCTCCTTACATTTCTTCCGGGCATTGTATTCCTAATAAGCCCATTGCATCTTTTATTGTTTTTTGCGTTAAATCCACCAAAACCAGACGCGCTTCCTTAACTCGTTTCTCTGCATTTAATATATTACAGTCATGATAAAACTTATTAAACGCAGTAGCTAATCCCCATACATATCGAGCTATCACAGATGGTTCATATCTTGACGCAGCTTCTTCTATTTTATCCTCATATTTACTTAATTCCTTCACTAATTCATAGCTTACTTCATCCATCAACATATCCACATCAATTTTCACATTGACTTTTTCTACATTTCCTTTCCGCAGAATACTTTTGGCACGGGCATAAGTATATTGCACATATGGACCGGAAGCCCCTTCAAAGCTTAACACCTCATCCCAGGAAAAGTTAACATTTTTAATGCGCTGATTAAACAAATCATGAAATATGACTGCCCCAACACCTACCATCTCCGCTATTTGTTCTTTATCCTGCAAGCTTGAATTCTTCTGCGCTATCAGCTTGGAGGAACGGTAAACTGCTTCTTTTAATATATCTTCTGCATAAATGATATTGCCTGTTCGTGTTGAAAGCTTCTCACCATCAAGACTTACCAGCCCATACGGAATATGAACCAATCCGTCTGTCCAATCATATCCCATCTCTTCGATCGCCTTAAAAACTTGTGCAAAGTGTAATTTCTGTTCTAAGCCGGTAATGTATAAACACTTTTCAAAGGCATATTCCTTTTTACGGTAGAGCACAGCAGCCATATCACGGGAATGATAGATTGAACTGCCATCACTTTTTGTAATCAGGCAGGGTGGCATATGATACTTTTCCAGACTAACAATATTGGCACCCTGACTTTCTTCCAGAAGTCCCTTCTCCTTCAATTGCGTAACCAAAGCCGGAACCTGATCCATGTAAAAGCTTTCACCCGTATAATAGTCAAATTCTACCCTTAACAAATGATACACCCTTTCGTATTCTTTCAAGCTGATTTCTTTAAACCACTCCCAGATGGAAAGCGCCTCTTCCTCTCCCTGCTCCATTTTTGAAAACCAATATCGTGCTTCCTCCTTTAATTCAGGTTTTCGCTCCGCTTCGCTATTAAATAGCACATAGATTCGCAGTAATTCTTCAATACCGTACTGCTCTACCTGATCCTTTGAACTCCAGTTTTTATAGGCAACAATTAGTTTTCCAAATTGGGTACCCCAATCACCTAAATGGTTAATTCGAATTACTTTATATCCTAGTTTTTGATATATTTTATAAAGTGAATTGCCAATCACAGTTGTGCGAAGATGGCCGACATGAAAGTTTTTGGCTATATTGGGTGAGGAATAATCCATGCATATGACCTTACCGTTAGACTCAGAGGAAATACCCATGTTAAGATGATAGGATTTTTCGAAGATATGCTTGATATAACTACTTTTATTCAGATATATGTTAAGATACCCATTCAAATTTTGAATATCTGATATTACCCCCTTATCCATGTCGCTCTCTAATTCGCTCTTTAATTGATTCGCTATTATCACCGGTGACTTCTTTAATTTTTGGGACAGCGAAAAGCAGGGAAGAGAATAATCCCCCATACTTGATTCCGGTGGAATTTCCAATAATAGCTCCACTTCCTTTTCTGAAAACCCATCCAAATGCTTGATTATCATATTACTTAAGATCTTTTTCATGTAATTACCTCCAATTTTTTCAATAAAAAAGAACCGCAAAGATTTAATAAAATCTAATACGGTTCTGTATGTCAGATATTACTCAGCACCGCATAGAAACAAGACGTACATCTCCTGCAACTATGCGTTATTTCTCACATAATTACAAAAGCTTACGTCTGAATCTACGTCTTAAGCTAATGTTACTGAATGTCTTCATTAATATCTTCCTTTTCAATTGTTTTTTGTAGATTAACATAGCATTACCAAAAAGTCAATTTATTATTGCGCCATCAAAATACTTATCTCATTGCCTCTGCGCAATAAACATATCAATATCTTCAAC
>JAEWMZ010000412.1 GCA_023392995.1 Bacillota bacterium | reverse complement strand
AGCTCCGCCTCAGTCAAATCCCGATATTCTCCCGGCTTTAACTCCGGGTCCAGAACCAGACTGCCCATTGACAAACGTTTTAAATAAAGTACTTCTTTTCCCACCGCTTCAAACATACGCTTAACCTGATGGAATTTTCCTTCCTGGATGGTAAGCTCAATCTCAGAGATATCAGCGGTTTCAAGAATCCTTAATTTCGCCGGAAGCGTATTGCTTTCCTCACCAATGTCCACGCCTTCCTCAAAGGCTCTTACATCCTCTTCTGATACTCTCCCGGCAACCTTAGCATAGTATACCTTATCTACATGCTTTTTCGGAGAAAGCAGACGATGAGCCAGCTCTCCGTCATTGGTTATCAACAAAAGTCCCTCAGTATCCTTATCCAGCCTTCCCACGGGAAATAGATCTTTTCTCTGTTTATCCGTAATGAGATCAAGCACTGTCTCACTTACATTATCCTGTGTAGCGGATACGACACCAACTGGCTTATGAAGCATGATATAGCAATAATCCACATAACCGACCTTCGCTTCATCAAATAAAACCTCATCAGAGGAGGTATTTACCTTGCATTCCGGTTTCGTACAAATCTCACCATTCAGCGTTACCCTACCCTTTCGAATCCAGGTTTTAATTTCACTTCTTGCCCCGATTCCCATATCTGCAAGATACTTATCCAACCTAAGCTGTCCCGACATAGCTCTCCCTTTCTATTATTATCCCTGTATAGCTATTGCGAAACAATATAGTTTTTATAATTGTATACACAACAAATGCTATTTCTACGCTCCCATGCTTCCTTCGGGCTTAGCTTCCACTTCGAAACAGTATTTGCTGTGTATACAATAGCTTCCGTTAATGAGTTTCGCAATAGCCTACTTCTTACCCCGGCATATTTTGATGTATGATTAGCAATCAGTGCTTACATCCATCGCCAGCCAGGAAGATATTTATTTTTAAAGTTGTTTTTCGCCACTTTCATCCAGCCCAGCGGATATTTTTCCACGCATACCAGATACCAGCCGTCCGCATAGTCTCCCTCCAGTTCAATTGCCTCACATTTCAGATATCGAATCACATTCGGGTCTGTTACACTAAGTTCGATGCGCTTATCATAATCTGCGATGGTTAAAGAACTGGCAAGTGCCTGTGAAGGCTCAAAACGCTGCTTCTTCATTTCCCCCAGTAACAAGCCCTGCCTCAGAATACGAAGCCCCTTTAAATTTGGCAAGCCCTCCGGCAACAGATAAACTCTCTCCTCATGAACCACCAGCTGTTCCTGTTTGATGGGAAAATGAAGCTGCTTAAAGAACTCTATCGCTTCTTCTGACAGTGAGCTCTTCATCCTTGCAGAATTGGCGGAGTAACCAGCAGGATGCATTGCTTCCTTCTCAGCTCTTTTATGGAGCAGCGCTACAAAATGTCCCTCTCCATTGATCTTATGAGGCCAAAGGCGAAGGCAATGCTTTAATTCCTCTTTACCATCCACCCATTCCGGTTTGCCATTATCAAAGCCTTCATAGGAGATTCCCAGTTCTTTTTGCTGCTCCTTTGCCGGAATCGCATTTACTACCTCAAATTCAGGAAACTCCTTCAGCAGATACGATATGGTTCCTTCATTTTCTTCCGGGGAGAAGGTACAGGTAGAATAAAGCATCTGTCCGCCTGGCTTTAACATTCTGGCGGCAAAGAGGATGATCTCCTTTTGAAGCTTGTTATAATATTCGACACCATATTGTTCCCAATTTTTCATAATGGCTGGACTTTTCCGAAACATTCCTTCCCCGGAACAAGGTGCATCGATTAAGATTTTATCAAAATATTCCGGAAAATATTCGACTAGCTTGTTCGGTGCTTCCGAGGTTACGAGGGCATTGCGAATTCCGAATAATTCAATATTCTTAAGTAACGCCTTAGCTCTTGAATTACTGATATCATTGGATACCAGTAGTCCTTCTCCTCCTAGCTTTGCCCCCAGCTCTGTACTTTTTCCGCCAGGTGCAGCGCAGATATCCAGCACCTTATCCCCCTTTTCAATGGGCAATAAACTGGCCGGAGTCATCGCACTGGGCTCCTGTATATAATATAAACCTGCATAATAATAGGGGTGCTTGGAAGGCTGTTCCTGGGTATCATAGTAGTAGCCATTCCAAACCCAGGGAATTCTTTTCACTGAAAAAGGACAGTTCTTTTCAAACACTTCCGGGGAAGACTTTAGCGTATTTACACGTAAGCCGCCAAAATGCGGCTTATTGTAACACTGTAAATACTCCTCATACTCCTCTCCTAAAAGTGTTTTCATTCTGTCCTCAAATAATTTAGGTAAATTCATTCTCTCACTCCGTTAATTTATTCCTGTAATGCTATCTCAAGCTTTGTGCACGATAACGCGCAGATATCAAATCCAATTGATGACTAAATTCGGCTAATTCCGTCTGATCTCCCTTTTGGTAAATCCGCAGGAAATCATCCTGTATTTTCATAACCTCCTGCTTATTTGCGACCTTATACAAGTTTTGAATATTGGTTAGTATGTCAGCCACAATATTAGCCTTTATCGTAAAGGAATTTTGAGCATCCATAATCTCATCCCTTACCACCGACATCTCCTGATCCAGCACTAGGATTGCTCCGGCTGCCGAGGATAATCTCTCTCGGATATTCTCCGGCATATTTGACTTATATTTATATTGCAGAGAATGCTCAATGGTTGCCCAAAAGTTCATGGCAAGGGTTCGAATCTGAATTTCAACCTGAAGCTCTTTCTTTCCCTTTAAGGTTTCTACATCATAAGCAACAATCATATGGTAGGAACGATAACCACTCTTTTTCACATTCTCAATATAGTCCTTTTCATTTACAACCCGCATGTCGGAACGTCTTCTGATAATATCCGCCACCTTATAGATATCCTCAACAAACTGGCAGATAATTCGTATTCCGGCGATATCGTCAATCTCTTCTTCAAATCTTGCTAATTCAATTCCCTTTTTCTGCGCCTTCTCCAAGATACTGGAGATGGTTTTCACCCTTCCAGTAACCTGCTCGATGGGTGAATATGCACCAACGTGTCTATATTCATCGATAATATGGTTAAATTTAATAATCAATTCATTCACGGCTAAGGCATATGGATCCAATATTTCTCTCCAAAGTTGTATTTCCATAAAGGTTACCTCCTACCCACACCCATAGATCAGTATAGTGAATTGTTTTCAGTGTTAAGACATATTTGCAACATTCCCTGAAAGCTTTTATAGAATTCCAGGACGCTGCATTTCTCTATACTAATTCTTATGAAGTCATTTATTGTACTGTTACCTATTATTACTATCCATTCCTGTCTGTTTTATTACAGACCACCACAGCTAATTAATCACAAACAATCCCAGTTGTTTTAATCATGGAATTAGCACAGCTGCTTATTTCTTAGTGTTATTCATTCCCTACGAAACCGGCTCTAGTTTGAATCTCTGCCATAATAATTAATTAGTCAGCAGGTCCAAAATCGGTACAGGCGAAAACACGCCCTATTCTTCCAGTGTTAGCACCAGCATTGATAAAATGGCCAGCCCTGCCGTTTCTGTTCTTAATATTCTCTTTCCTAATGTAATGGGGTGTATGCCTGCAGAGATTGCCAGCTCAATCTCCGTCTCCTCAAAGCCACCCTCTGGTCCGATGAATACACCAATACTTTCCTGTGTTTTTAAGCTCTCTAATTTTTGCTTCGTATTCTGCATTCCAGTGGCATTCTCATAGGGAATAATGCCTTGTCCAAATAATTTAGCATTATTTATTGCTTCTTTAAAGCTTTGCACCGGTCTTATAATTGGAATTATCCCACGACCAGATTGCTTTGCTGCTTCTTCCGCAATCGCCTGCCAACGCTCCAGCTTCTTTTCTTCCTTTTTCTTATCCTCAAGCTTTACCACCGCCCGTTTTGTCATAACCGGAACGATATCATAGACTCCAAGCTCTACAGCCTTTTGGACAATCAGCTCCATCTTATCCTTTTTCGGCAAGCCCTGATACAAGGTAATACGCGCCCTAAGCTCTGTCCCTGTATCCTTCTCGCTCTGAACCTCGGCTGTTATTTCACCATCGGATATCCTATTTATTATACAATAACAATCTTTTCCCTGTCCATTGCAAATTATTATTTCATCTCCCGGCTTTCCGCGAAGAACATTCTTTATATGGTTGACGTCAGAGCCCTTGATCACAATTGTATTACCAGCTATCTGAGCTGGGTTCACATAAAAACGATGCATAAACTTCTCCTCCGGCATCACTGGGATGCTATCTTTTTTCATTTCTCTATACTAGGGTGTGTCTGAAAACTGCTTGTACCGGGCTGAAGGCTCCACTTTTTGGTAGCCAGGGCACAATTTTGCGTGCCTAGTTGTTCTACATTCCAAAATTGCAACGCTGGATACCGCAGAGTGGGGAGTCCAGAACGGTGCAATGAGTTTTCAGACATCCTAAGCTAAGTATACATAAATAATATGCTACCGATATTATATAGCACACGGAACATATGTTCAAGTAATTTTCCTTCAATCGCATTTTAAACTTTTTTCAATCGTCTACAAACATATTTTAAACCTTTTTCTATCGTCTAATAACCGTTTATAATGGGTTCCGTAAAGTCTTATAAACAGCAAAAATTGCGTCAAGAGTACTCGTTCCCTACTGTACTTTACGTACTGTACTTTCCGTACTTTCGGGTAGACAATACTCCTGACGCAATTCTTTCTTTCGGTTTCGACGCAGAACGCAAGACTATATCCATATAAATATAGTCCTTAGTATCTATAAGCCTTGCTATACTTGTATCCAAGGGCGTGTCTTAAAAATTCATTGTACCGCGCTTAACGTGCCATTTTTCAGTATCCTGCGTTGCAAGTTGGGATACCCTTTCTACAAAAACATAGTTCTTGCTATATCTGCAAGTGTTTTTGCAGTCTTGTCAATTCCAAAGCGACTGCTGTCAACCATAATATCATAACCGTCATAAACATTATGATACTCCGGACAATAGCGATATCGATAATTTTCCCTTGCCTTGTCAACTTCCTTCATTATCCTCTTTGCATCTTTAAGCTCCATTTGAAGCGTATCCGTGCAGTTTTTCAATCTTTCTTCATATGGCGAATAGATATAGATATTTAGACAGCGGGGATGTGCTTTTAACACATTGCCGGCACATCTGCCAACAATTATACAGGACTCTTTTTCTGCCATATCACGAATAATATTGGTTTGAACGTTAAAAATCTCGTCCTGAATGTTCGCTACGCCCATGCCTAACGGGTATTTTCTTCTAAAAAATGCTGAACTCGAATTCTCCTCCTCATTACTAATAACCGGAATTGGCTGCCCCATACGTTTTGCCGTTGCCTCCACAATATCCCTGTCATAGAATTCTATCTGCAATTCCTCCGACATCTTTTGTGCAATAGAACGGCCAAAACTGGCAAATTGTCTTGAAATTGTAATCACATAGTTATCCAAATATTAAGACCTCCTCTATCAAAATGTTGCCTTTCCTTGTTACCTGGTCAGGTTGCCTGCTCCACTGCCTTGGGTATGCGCGGATGCTTTTGCATATATCGAACCAGGGAGGATAGGGTAAAATTAATAATGAAGTAGATAACCCCAGCCGTTCCTAACAATACAAATACGTCAGACACATTGACCGATCCGGTGCCATTATATTTATTTGCTGCACTGAGCAAGGTCTTAACTCGCGACATCAGCTCAATTACCGCGATATTCGCCAAATAAGAGGAGTCCTTTATGGTGGTTATAACCTGGCTGAGCAGGGTAGGTACAATATTTCGATAAGCCTGGGGCAGGATAATATAGATCATAATCTGCACCGTATTAAAGCCCTGAGAATGTCCGGCTTCGAATTGTCCCTGCGCAACTGAATTTAGACCGCCTCGCACAATCTCCGCAATGACAGAGGAGGTAAATAAAATTAGTGCCGTCGCTCCCTTAAATAACAGCTTCACTTCTACGGAAGTAAGACCAAACATCTTCTTAGACAGAAACTCAGGAAACGGGAAAAATACAAGGCAAATAAAGATCCAAAGCAGCAACGGTGTGTTTCTGAAAACTTCAATGTAGGCAATTGCAAGCCATTTGAATATTCTCGTTTTACTGGAGTTACAGTAATTGCGTACCAGCGCCAGGACAGAACCCAAAAGCACTCCTATCCCCACTGCAACTACAGATATAATCAGCGTAAAGACTACTCCCTTAAAGATATAGTTGAGAATCGCCGGATTTTTTAGAATCGATAAGCTTCCTTCTAATGTACTCATTACTTTGTCACCACCCCTTCTGAAATGGTTCTCTGAGCCTCAGCCGTCTTAAGCTCCCTTTTCTTCAGAGAATTTTCCCATACACTTGCCAAGGTAGATAAGGGGAAGCAAACAATAAAGAATAATAATCCGCTGACCAGATAAGCAGGTGCGTAAGCCCCACCCGTGGAGGCACCTGTCACAAAGCTGTAGGT
Organism: Bacillota bacterium; assembly: GCA_023392995.1. Taxonomy (GTDB): domain Bacteria; phylum Bacillota; class Clostridia; order Lachnospirales; family Lachnospiraceae; genus Mobilitalea. The sequence goes on along the minus strand of JAEWMZ010000412.1, from coordinate 13,557 downwards.
CAGTGAAATCAGATCCGCTCCTCCAATAATATATAGACAAGAAGTATTTTTAACTAGATTAACAATTTGATTCACCATGGGTGGAAGTATTATCTTAATACTTTGAGGCAAAATGATAAAATACATCTTCTCCACATAGCCAAATCCCTGAGAATCCGCAGCCTCAAACTGCCCCTTAGGGATAGCACCAATGCCGGCACGAACTACTTCTGCCATATATGCACCATGATAGATTCCAAGCGAAATAATACCTGTAATAATGATACCAAGACTTTTTCCTGAAAAGGCCAGTGCATAATACAAGAAGCACAGCTGAAGTATCAAGGGGGTATTTTGAATCAGCTCTACATATACACGGCTTATCCCCTCCAGATATTTCTTGCCGCTGGTGGCCATCAAGCCGAAGATAATTCCCAGAACCAGTGACAACAGCAAAGCGAATAGTGCCATTCTGCCTGTGTTATACAACCCCAATTGAAAGGTAGAACGATACGTCCAAACCTTTTCCCAGGCGGCTATAGAAAATAAACCATCCACTACATTTCCTCCTGACATTCCTATTTAATAAGGCTTCGCAGTAGGCGAAGCCTTGTAAGTAATCCACTATGTAATTCAAAGGATTATTATTCTAATCCATTCTCTGTAATTAATCCCTTGATGGTTCCATCTGCCAGCCAGCCTTGAATCAGCTCGTCAACAACAGAAGAAAATCCGGAGCCCTTTTTCGTAGCAACACCATAGTCTTGGGGTGAGAACTTATCTGCAATATAAGAACGGCTGTCAGAATTATACGCAGCGAGAATTGATTTATCTACGCAGAAGGCATCAATTTCACCAGCACTCAAAGCAGTTGAGATCGTGGGATAATCATCGTACTGATGGAAGGATACTCCTTCCGTCCAGATTGCCGGATCAAATGTCTCTTCATTAAAGTTGTCTCCGCTGATAAAACCGCCCTCTATCATTGCTTTTACTAATGCTTTCGCTGAGGTTGAACCGGAAGAAACACCAACTTTTTTATCCTTTAAGCCCTCCAGTGAGGTAATACCGGATGCATTTTCAACTAATACCGTTACATAATCCGTAAAATAAGGAGTTGAAAAATCCCAGCTTTGCTTTCTCTCCTCTGTTATCGTAAAGGTTGCTAAAACACAATCAATATCACCGGAATCCAAAAGCTCTGTACGGGTTGCAGCAGTAACTGCGGTATATTCTACTTCCACTCCAAGCTTATCTGCGATTTTCTGTGCGAGAGTAATCTCAAGTCCACTGTACTCCTGTGTTAATGGATCCTGGTAACCAAAACCGATTACGGCGTTCTTAACACCTACCCTTAAAACTCCACGGTCAATAATCGCCTGTACATCAGCGGAATATTCCGTACCGGAAGAGTTATCAGCCGTTGCAGCATCAGAGGTATCACCTGCTCCCTCTGTGTTTGTATTTGCAGGTGTATCCTTGGTGCTTTCCTTTCCCTGGCAACCTGCCAGAAGGGAAGTAAGTAATAATACGCTAAGTATCAGTCCCAAATATTTCTTTAAATGCTTCATTTCTGTTTCCTCCTTTTATTTGTTTTCATTTTAGGTAAATTGCGAAACTCAGAAACTTAAGCTATTGTATACACAACATATACTGTTTCGAAGCGGAAGCTAAGCTCGAAGAAGCGTTGGAGCGTAGAAATAGTATGTGTTGTGTATATAATTACAACAACTACGTTGTTTCGCAATTGCCTAGTTTTCATTTAATTATTTACATACTCATATAAGAACATGCTATGTAAGGCTGCAGTCAGGAGTTTTCAAGGTCTGCGATCATCGTTAGCGGATAATCTTACCCAGGAATTGCTTAACCCTTTCATTTTCAGGATTTGTAAAAAAGTGTTCGGGAACACCTTCTTCAATGATCTGTCCGTCAGCCATAAAGACAATTCGATCCGCCACCTGGCGTGCAAAGCCCATCTCATGGGTAACTACTACCATCGTGATATTTTCCTTTGCCAATCGGATCATGACATCCAGAACCTCTTGAATCGTCTCTGGGTCAAGTGCTGAGGTAGGTTCATCGAACAAAATTATCTTTGTCTCGGCGCATAAGGCGCGGGCAATCGCAATACGCTGCTGCTGTCCGCCAGACAGTGTCGCCGGATATACATGCGCCTTTTCCCTGAGTCCGACGATATCCAGGTAATGATATGCCAGCTCCTCCGCTTCTTTTCTGCTCTTATGATGCAGCTTCATTGGTGCCAGTGTCAGATTCTTTAAGACAGACATATGTGGATACAGATTAAACTGCTGAAAAACCATAGATGTGCTTTCCCTAACTAACCTTGTCTTATTCTTGGATGTCAATTCTTCTCCATGAATGAAAACATGACCGCTGGTCGGCATCTCCAAAAAATTAATACAACGTACTGCTGTCGATTTACCGGAGCCGGAGGGTCCGATAATAACCAGTTTTTCACCTTCTGCCACCTCTAAGTTGACATCTTTTAGCACATGTAGATCCCCAAAAAACTTGTTTACTTTTTCCATTTTAATCATTGCTTTCACCTCTCTTGGCATACCCAAGGGTATAAGATAAAAAAAGGTGTCTGAGCTACATAAGTTCAGACACCTTTATCCAAAAGAATTTTACAATAATTTTACAGTTTTGTCAAGTTTTTTATTTATCAAGTTAAAGAGGTAACGAATTAAGAGGTTAACAAATTACTCAAGCTTCAAGCTAAAACTTTACTTTGCTCAAGCATAAAAGTTGAATTACAATCGTAATACCACTGTAAATAAAACCATATAGAATTGCTATTATCATACTCTGGATATGAAAATATTCTTGTCCGTTAAAGCTGCCTAAGATATCATAGATCGGTGGAAATATCCACAATATATATTTCGTCAGGGGATACTGGAGGATAATTGGCCCCTTTGCATACCCTAAAATTCCAGCGGTTACTACCATCAGCACCGACATCTTATCCTTTATCAATCTTGGGTGAAATAATGCTCCCAAACTAATACCAACAACCGCAACAACAAAGTGCAATAAAATACCATAAGAAATATCAAACACCGTAATCCCTCGATTAAAGATTTTAAAATGATTCAATATGTTTTGTACCATTGGAAAAGCAATTCCAAGAATGCTAAATCCCAAACCAATCAATAACAAAAATATATATTTACTTCCATTATATTTCACAGCACTTTGCAGCTTTAAGACCAGAAGCTGCTCTGAGATAAGTTCCTCTGTCTGCTGATAACTATAACTAATCCAGGTCATTACAAAAAATAATACCCCCATTGACATCACAATATTGGGTACATAGGAGAGATTCCCTTCCGAATAGCAGATCCTTAAAAAGATGAACCAGAACAGTAATGGCATTATTATTTTACTTGATTTAAAATATTTTCTGCACTCGTATTTTATTAATTCTATCATTCGTCAATCCCTTTCATCCATCTCAATTTATATCCCTCCTGGAGCATCAGCATTAAGATTCGATTGCTATCCTCTCTTGGTATGATCAAGCCTATTTCCTCCTCGCTACCTTCCGTTTTATGTACCAATTCAGTGATAGCCGGTGGCAACGTTGTCGCCTTCTCTGGTTTTTCAAAGGAAAGCATATCATATTCATAATCTGCATACTGATCGAGATCCAGAGGTTCCAGCTGCATATTCTTAATCTCATAGGCGTCCCTGGAAAGCTGATTCACCAAAAACATCTCATGGCAGGACATTATAATTGTAACTCCCTGCTGATTTAATTCCTTTCCCATTTGAATAAATTTTCTCTGGGATTTTATATCCTGACCCGATAAGGGCTCATCTAAGAGAAGAACATCCGGCTTGGTTAATAACGCTTGAATAACAGCTACCTTTTGCAGACTCCCCTTTGACAGGTTCTTCATCAGGCTATCTGTCATTTGTTCCATATAAAAGAGCTTCAACTGTTCTTGTATTTTTTCCTGTACCTGCTTCTTTTGCATCCCTTCAATACATCCCATGTGAGTCAGATACTGCTTTACGGTGATATTCATTTTTGGAAAGTGCTCCGGCACATAATTAAATTTTAATTTCTCCGTGTATTTCACCTCACCAGTGCTAGGAGAGGTCAAACCGCTGATTATCTTTAAAAGAGTACTCTTTCCACTGCCATTATTCCCAACCAGTGCTATTGACTGCCCTTTATATATGCTTAAATTGATATCGCTTAGTACACCGTTAGACCCGTATTTTTTTGAAATATGCTTTAAACTGATTATTTGCTCCATTCGGTTCTCCTTTATTGAACTAATGTATACCATTTGAGTGCAGAGTTCTGCTGCAATTTGATGATTACAACACCGGACACCGCAATGTTTAGCCTCCAAAAAAGGCGTCCAAATAGTGCTATGAACATTTCCGATATTCCTCTGCTATGTCAGCTAACCTAGCTGTATTATAATTAGGGGATTTCCGTATGTCAATACAAAAACTTCCATATTATTGTGTTCAAACATATTGCTATATACTAAAGCGTGACTGCGCACTCATGTACAGCACTAAACGCCCTACTTTGGGATGTCCTGCGTTGCAATTTGGAGAACGTAGCACCTCCTTATTACTATAAGATTATTTTAGATAATTTCGAAACTCATTAACTGAAGTTATTGTATACACAACGAATACTGTTTCGAAGCGGAAGCTAAGCCCGGAGGAAGCGTTGGAGCGTAGAAACAGTATCTGTTGTGTATACAATTGCAAGAACTATATAGCTTCGCAATTGCCTAACAAGATTATTACCCTCCTTTCACAAAACGACTGTACGATAACGGTAATTAATGATATGATAGATATGAAATCAATGGTATCAAATGAATATATATTTCTCATACCGGATTAAGCACCAAAGAATGCAATACACTTTACGGAGGTTTTTTATGAGACTTGTGACAAGATCAGATTTTGATGGATTAATTTGTGGAATGTTATTAAAAGAAGTCGGCGTTATAGACAGCTGGGTTTTTGTACATCCGAAGGACTTACAGGATGGATTATTCCAAGCTGACAGCAATGATGTACTTGCAAATGTACCCTTTGTAAAGGGTTGTGGAATGTGGTTTGACCATCATGTAACGGAGGCCGATCGTGTCGGCTGGTCTCAGAACGTTGACGGAGAAAGCAGACTTGCGGATTCTGCTGCAAGAATCATATATGAATACTATGGCGGCAACGAACGCTTTCCTCGTTATCAGGATATGATCGCTGCTGTAGATAAGGTCGATTCCGGGAAGCTTACCAAAGAAGAAATTCTAGACCCTTCTGGCTGGATTCTGTTAGGCTTTTTGTCAGACCCCAGAACAGGCCTAGGAAGATTTCGTGAATTTCGAATCAGTAATTACCAGCTCATGGAAGAGCTGATCACTCATTGCAGAAATATGCCGATTGATGAAATACTGGCACTTCCTGATGTACAGGAACGAATTGAGCTCTACAACGAACAGACGCTTCTATTTCAGGATATGGTTGCAAAACATACCAGACTGGATAAGAATGTAATTATTACCGATTTACGTGACGTTGATACAATCTATACAGGGAATCGTTTTATGATCTACAGCCTTTATCCTGAGCAGAACATATCGGTCTGGATTGTAGATGGACGTCAGAAGCAAAATGTCTCAATTGCCTGCGGCTATAGCATATTAAATCGAACCGCAACCTCTGACGTTGGAAAGCTTATGCTGGCTCACAACGGCGGCGGTCACAAGATGGTTGGAACCTGCCAGGTTCCTTATTCTGAAGCGGATCAAATCATTGCAGAGATTGTTGCTGCAATCAGAGAGTAAACTCCTGCTTCATGCTGTTAAAGGCTTTTATAGAGAAATAACAAAGTACATAGAATCAAATGTAAAACCGCGACAGGAATTAAAGGCTCAGGCTGAGCGAAATTCGTGCCGCGGTTTTTAAATATATTGGATCGTCTCTGCTTCGCTACATTGTGATTTCCATTACTTATTTTTTAATCTTAATCGTAACATACCTCGTTAGACCGTTAGCTTGAACCTTAATTTTCGTAGTGCCTGCTTTTTTCGCAGTAACGACGCCTTTCTTATTAACGGTAGCAATTTTTGAATTTAAAGATGAATAGGTAATCGTTTGAGAAGCACCGTATAAATATTTTGTTTTTACGGTATACTTTTTACCTACTTTCATATTCACGTTAGACTTCTCTAAAGTCAGTATAACGGATTGGACTGTTAAGTTATAAGAGATTGAGCTACTGGGATTGTCAACACTCGTCGCAGTAATTACTACTGCACCTGGCTTGATCCCTGTTACCTTACCTGTGCTTGTAACCGTCGCTATTTTGGTGTTTGAAGATTTCCACTGAAACTTTTTATTTGATGCGGAAGCTGGTAACACCACTGGTTTTATTGTAACGCTGGAGTTCATATACATCGTTTGATATCTTTTGTCAAAATAAGTGTACTGCACTTTATCCTGAGCATTATCAACTACAAGATATTCAAATCCATAAGCACCTTGAGGCTTTAAGGAATCCTTATCTTGTTCTACCTTAATATAATAGGCTCCTGCCGGCCACTGAAATTCGACTGGTTTATCGATACCCCAAGTAGTCTGATAAATCAACTGACGGCTGCTGTCGTAGATGCTTAAGTTATCCAGTATACTAAAGATCTGACTATCATACCCCATTGGCTTTAATACAAAGGACTGGTGATCAGTCAGATGAACAACGTAATAATCCACTGCATCATCTTCTGAAATAAATCCCTTTATCGATCCCTGTGTTAATTCCATTGCTTGATCAAAAGACTGGTTTGGTTCATTCTCGTTATTATTTGCCGGTTCAAAGACCGCTTTCATTGAAAAATCGCCATAGGTACTGATTCCCTTAACCGTATAATAATAGGTTCCAGCCTCAAAATTTGAGTCAACCGCTTCATATTCTCCTGCATCGAGGCTTACATAATAATTCTTTTTATAGGTTGTATTAAAATAAGTTTTTGTAAAGTCTGAATTAAGAAAGGAGCATTCTACATCAAACTTTGGTCTGATCTCTATTCTTAGTTTACCTGCAGAGGGTAAAACAACTTTGAAATACTGTAATTCTCCCTGACTTGCTGTCTTGCCGTCCGTCCAGCCACCATCTAAGGTAAGAACTGCCGCTTGCCCTGCACTGTCTGAATTCTTCGCTTCTACCGGCGTAACAGTACCGACTATAAGAAAACATATCATTAATAGTGCTGCTACTATTTTTTTACCAAATAATTTATTCATATCCGAATCCTCCTATTATCCCTTCCTTATCCTCTTATCATTTGACGATAGTAAGGTAAAATAAGTTCCAACTTTTTTCTTTCACTCAATTCTTAATTCAACTAAATTTATCCTCTGCCCCAATATCTCTCTACACAGTCTTGGACAATTTCTACCATTTCCTCTTCCGCGCCAAGACTGAAATTTAAAATCACTCCCTGACCTCCTCCGGCACCAATTGCTGATATAAAGATAGCGTTTCCGTTTCCTACTACTGTAAGGCTTAGACTAGCCCGGTTCCCATTTCTCATAAAATACTTATCATATACTCGAATTGCTATATTTACAGCATCACTCGAATAATTACTTTCATCTACCAGCTGCATGGATATTCCGCTGTTATTAATCTCCTGCTCAAGCTCTCTTAGAACTTCCCAAAAGTCACCCGTGATCAACTTCTCATATTTTGCCATAATCATTCTCCTTCTTATTTATAAATTTCTTATAAATTTCCACAACATAATAAGTAATCGTATTCTTATTAATACATTCCTTTTAAACTACGACCAGGCAAATTCTTACTCTCTCCCCCTATTTTACCTGTTATCTTCAAGGCTCACAACAATAATTTATAATCTTAAGAAATATTTAATGTTGCACAAAAAGATCTAGAAGACACAAAAAGAAAGCCCCCTACTCTATGTTCGTGTATGGGACTCTCCTTTACTTCATATTCTTTTTAGGTAATTGTGAAACTCATTAACTGAAGATATTGTATACACAGCAGATACTATTTCGAAGCGGAAGCTAAGCCCGAAGGAAGCGTTGGAGCGAAGAAACAGTATCTGCTGTGTATACAATGCAAAAACTATATGGTTTCGCAATTGCCTAATGTTCTTTTGTTCTAAATTCTCCTGCTTATTACTTCTGGGCTACAAAGGATACCCAGTCTCCCATCCTATTCACCTCAAGAATAGTAAAATGGTTCTTTTCTAGCGCTTCTTTTACAGACTCCTCCTTGGTATTTATGATTCCTGAGCTTATGAAGATACCGCCTGCCTTCATATTTTCAGCAATAACTCCGGATAAAGGAATAATAACATCTGCTAAGATATTCGCTACCACCAAATCATATTTTTCCTTGCCAATCTGGGTACGAATCCCATCATCTTCGATAATATTTCCTGTTGTGAATTGCAGGTTACCTGTCTTTAGGAGTAAATGGTTCACTTCGGCGTTTTCCATAGCTGAATTGGTGGCATTGGAATCAATGTCGATCCCGAGCACCTCCCTGGCACCTAGCTTTTTCGCGATGATGGACAGAATTCCACTACCGCTACCTGCATCCAGAACCACCGTATCTTCCTTCAGGTATTTTTTCATCCCGATAATACAAAGCTTCGTAGTCTCATGGGCTCCTGTACCGAAGGATGTTCCGGGATCAATCTCAATGACCAGATCCTCCGGACGCTGTTCCTCCAGTTCTTCCCAAGTAGGCTTAATTACAATGGTATCATCCACTCGGAAGGGCTTAAAGAATTCCTTCCAATTATTGATCCAGTCCTTGTCATCTGTTACACTAACCTTGAGTTCTCCGCTTCCAATTGCAACATAGCCGGACATTTCTTTAAGACCTGCGCGCACCTGATTCAGAACCTCATCAATTTTTTCATCCTCATCCACATAAAAGCTGATTTGTGCTGTGCCGTCATCCTCCTGTAACTCCGGCAGGATATCAATAAACATCTTCTTCTGATCCTCTTCCGATAATTGAATATTATCGCTGATTTCAATTCCCTCAATACCGAAATCACCCAGCATGTCACTGATATAATCTACTGCCTCCGTGGTAGTATCAAGGGTTACCTTTGTCCATTTCATATATTTCGTATTCCTTCCTTACATTTCTCATATAGTTTTCATCATTACATAGCCTAAGGGCTTCCTCTATGTTATCGTTTTATTCGTTTTGTATGTTATTTTTTACATTGGAACACGTGATGATGTCTGCTCCTGCTATTGTCTTGACTACTACTTTATATGTTATTTTTCCTCTTAAGACTTGTATATGTCACAGTCTTCTAACACTAAATTATAACACATAATTCATCTGTTATAATCGTTCATTCATCTTTTATAATCGTTCCGAATTAAAATCACTATTTTAGCTACCGAAAAAAGAGTTTTTGCATTCCTGCAAAAACTCTCAATTATTATTTCCAGAACTTCTTCTTGCCTTTGCCTTCCGGCTCTCCACTTTCAGCAGATACTTTTCCGGTCATTGCCTCATCAAATTTCTTTAATAACTCCTTCTGCTCCCCATTCAAATTCGTAGGAACCTGAACGACTAAGGTCACATAATGGTCACCTCTAACTGCCTTATTTCTAAGGCTTGGGACACCTTTTTCCCGTAAACGTACCTTGGTGTCCGTCTGTGTTCCCGGCTTCACGGTATAGAGGACATCGCCATCCACGGTGTTAATCTTAACATCTCCGCCAAGTACCGCAGTTGCGTAGGAAATCGGAGCTGTTGAGAAGATATCATAATCCTGTCTCTGGAAGATCGGATGTCTGCTTACGTCAACCTCTACCAGCAGGTCACCTCTTGGTCCACCATTCGTTCCAGGCTCTCCCTTTCCGCGAATACGAACACTTTGACCGCCGTCAATACCGGCAGGAATAGAAACCTTAATTTTCTTTTTACTGCTGATATATCCGGTGCCGTAGCAATCGGAACATTTATCCTTGATGATCTTTCCGGTTCCTTTACAATCCGGGCAGGTTTGGACATTCTGTACCATTCCGAATAAGGACTGCTGGGTATAAACCACCTGGCCTTTTCCTCCGCATTTGGAACAGGTCTCCGCTGATGACCCGGGTTTTGCACCGGTTCCATGACAGGTTCCACAATCATCCTTCAGTGTTAATTCCAAATCCTTTTCTGTACCAAAGACTGCTTCTTCAAAGGTTATTCTGACAGCCGTACGAAGGTTGGCACCCTGCATCGGTCCATTACTTGGTCTTCTGGAACGTCCTCCAAACAGATCTCCAAAGATATCTCCAAAAATATCTCCCATATCCATTCCGGAAAAATTAAATCCACCAGCGCCTGCGCCAGCTCCGCCGTCAAATGCAGAATGTCCGAACTGATCATACTGTCTACGCTTATCCGCATCACTTAATACGGCATACGCTTCGGACGCTTCTTTAAACATCGCTTCGGCAGTTGCATCTCCAGGATTGGTATCAGGATGATATTTTTTTGCCAGCTGTCTGTATGCTTTTTTTAACTCATCATCGGTCGCTGTCCTACTGACACCTAAGACCTCATAATAATCACGTTTATCTGCCATCTTCTCCTTCACCTTTCATAACATTTCACGAATTCCATAATATCATTGGTCAATGAGCTTCCCCTCATAGAATTCTGGAACAAGACAATCTTTTTTACGATTCCCTTGCGAATACAACGGACAGGCCGCCATGTCAGACCGCCTATCCGATTACAATTACAGTTAAACTTACTTTTTTTTAACATTACTATCTATTATATCGATAATTCGTCATTTTTCAACCGTAATTTGTATGAAATCCCTGACAAACGATATTTTCATTTGCCAGGGAACCAATAATTTCAATAAAACAAAATGAATTATAACCTTGGGAATGGCGCTTAGCGTTTTATCAAACTATAATTCAATTCTGAAATACTAAAATCATCTCATCTTAATCTAAGCTTATACCTCACGGTAATCTCCATCCACTACATCATCATTGTAGCCGCCGGTTGCCCCGCCTTGACCAGCACCTGACATATCAGGTCCAGGACCGCCAGCAGCACCGCTTTGTTCATAAAGCTTAGCGAATAATGCCTGTGAATCTTCCATTAACTTCTCTTTTGCTGCTTTAATATCAGCAACTTCACCTTCGCTCATTACCTCTGGATTGGATTTTTCAAGAAGCTCTTTCAGTCTTGCCACATCAGCCTCAACGGTAGATTTTGCAGCCGCATCAACCTTGTCACCTACTTCAGTTAAAGCCTTCTCTGTCTGGAATACCATAGAGTCAGCATCATTGCGGACATCAACTGCTTCCTTGCGAAGTTTATCCTGTGCTTCATATTCAGCTGCTTCTCTTACTGCCTTATCGATATCGGTATCAGACAGGTTGGAGCTTGCTGTAATGGTAATGTGCTGTTCTCTGCCGGTACCAAGATCCTTAGCAGATACGTTAACGATACCATTGGCATCAATATCAAAGGTAACTTCGATCTGAGGAACACCTCTTCTTGCCGGTGGAATACCATCCAGACGGAATTGTCCAAGACTCTTGTTGTCTTTCGCAAACTGTCTTTCACCCTGAACGATGTTGATATCAACAGCGGTCTGATTATCAGCTGCAGTAGAGAATACCTGGCTCTTCTTGGTAGGAATTGTAGTGTTTCTTTCGATCAATCTGGTAGCTACACCACCAAGAGTTTCGATGGAAAGAGAAAGTGGAGTTACGTCAAGAAGAAGAATATCTCCTGCGCCTGCATCTCCTGCTAATTTACCACCCTGGATGGAAGCACCAATTGCTACGCATTCGTCAGGATTCAAGGTTTTGGAAGGTTCCTGGTTAGTGAGCATCTTTACCTTATCCTGAACAGCAGGAATACGGGTAGAACCACCAACTAACAATACTTTCTTAATATCGGAAGGTGTAAGTCCTGCGTCACGAAGAGCGTTCTGAACCGGAACTACGGTTCTTTCTACCAGATCATGCGTTAATTCATCGAACTTAGCACGTGTTAAATTCATATCAAAATGTTTAGGACCTTCTGCTGTTGCTGTAATGAAAGGAAGGTTGATATTGGTGGTAGTTGCTGAGGATAATTCCTTCTTTGCCTTTTCAGCTGCTTCTCTTAATCTCTGAAGTGCCATTTTATCAAGGGATAAGTCAACACCATCGGATTTTTTGAATTCGTCAATCATATATCTTGTGATCTTCTCATCGAAGTCATCTCCACCGAGTCTGTTATCACCGGAGGTAGCTAAAACTTCAATAACACCGTCACCGATATCAATAATGGATACGTCGAAGGTACCACCACCTAAATCGTATACCATGATTTTCTGCTCATGCTCATTATCAAGACCGTAAGCTAAAGCTGCTGCTGTAGGCTCGTTGATAATTCTCTTAACATCAAGACCTGCAATTTTACCTGCATCCTTGGTTGCCTGTCTCTGAGCATCGTTAAAATAAGCAGGTACTGTGATAACTGCCTCAGTTACCTTTTCGCCTAAATAGCTCTCTGCATCAGCTTTTAACTTCTGAAGCACCATAGCGGAAATTTCCTGAGGTGAATATCTCTTGTCATCAATTTTCACTCTGTAATCAGTTCCCATGTGTCTCTTTATGGAAGAGATTGTCTTTTCAGAATTTGTAACTGCCTGACGTTTTGCAGGCTCACCCACCAATCTCTCTCCTGTCTTTGTAAATGCTACTACGGATGGTGTTGTTCTTGCACCTTCTGTATTCGCAATAACTACCGGCTTTCCGCCTTCCATAACGGCTACACATGAATTTGTTGTACCTAAGTCGATACCAATTATTTTACCCATGTTCTATTCCTCCTTAATTAATATATGAAATTGTGCAAATGTGGCTTAAGGGATTTCTCCTCCTTAAAATTATTTATTACTTCAATACAGTCAGGAGATATTCTTCCTAAATGAATTAAGATATTGCTCTCATTTGTCCGATCATGATCCTGCCGGACATTGTAAGGCCAGGAACTTTCCTAATTAACTACCTTGACCATGCTGTGACGAACTACCATGTCACGGTACATATATCCCTTCTGGAATTCATCGGATACTGTATTTTCTCCAAGATTCTCATCCTCGCCATGCATGACTGCATTATGAAGATTCGGATCAAATTCTTTACCCACCGCATCAATCGGCTTTACACCAATTTCATCCAGTGCTGTAATCAACTGACGGTAAATCAATTCAATTCCTTGTGCAAAAGCACCTTCCTTTTCCTTCTCTGTAATTGTACCCAAGCCTCTTTCGAAGTTATCTACAATAGGAAGCAGCTTTTCAATCATACTTTTGATACCCATATCGTACATCGTCGATTTTTCTTTCTCAGTACGCTTGCGGTAATTATCAAACTCTGCTATTGATCTCATCAGACGGTCGTTTAATTCATCAATCTTTTGATCCTTTGCTGCGAGTTCCTTGGATTTTGAATTTTTGAATAAGGATTTTACAACTTTCTCCTGCCTCTCTTCTGCATTTTCAGAAG
>JAEWMZ010000403.1 GCA_023392995.1 Bacillota bacterium | reverse complement strand
AAAAATCATTCCAGTTCAACCGAAAAAGAGCCTTAACTTTGTATTTGTTTGAATCACCTTCCCATAACCAAATACAAAGAAAAGCTCTTATCTATTCCTTCGGTATGTCTGAAAACTCATTGTACAGATCCAAACTACCGCTCTGCAGTATCCCGCGTTGCAATTCAGGAAATGCACACACCCTAGCTTACTTTCGGTTCCTATGAAACTTTAACTTGACTCCAGACCTACTCTTCTTCTCCAAATGCCATATATTCAATATAAAAATCATTAAAATCCGTATCATTTGCCAGGTGTACTTCACTGGATATTGATTTCATATAATCCATGCGCTTTGGTGCCTCATCCTCCACCAGATAATTTACCGCACCGCTTAGAGAACTGTTGCCAATGGCAATAATTCGATCCTGCAGTTCCTCCGGTAATAGGCCGATATTCACTGCCTTTTCCAGATTCACCTTATAACCGAAGCCTCCTGCCAGATATACCCGGTCAATCTCCTCATAGGTTACACCAAATCGTCTGATTAAGGTCTCGGCACCTGCTCTTATGGCGGATTTTGCCATCTGAAGTTCTCGAATATCTCTCTGTGTTAAGGCAATCTCATTGCCCTGAGGATCCTTTGCCAGAACGAAACCGGAATCAAAATATTCATCACAAAGTAATCCGGTCTCATCCATTAACTCCGTTTTTAGCAGTTCACTGGCAAGCTCGATGACACCCGTACCACAGATTCCAATTGGCGGCTTCTGCCCAATGGTATCAAATACCATTCTCTCACCGATTCGTACACCGCAGATTGCTCCGGCAATACTTCCCACACCACAGGAGATGTTCCCCCCCTCAAAGGCAGGACCTGCTGCTGTAGAAGCAACTAAGATCTTATCTTTATTTCCAATCGCCATTTCGCCGTTGGTACCAAGATCAATCAAGAGGCAGGGCTTCTCCATCTGATCGAACCCGCAGGTCAGCATTCCTGCTACAATATCTCCACCAACAAAGGTGGTAATTCCTGGCAGCAGGATCACTCTCGCCGTAAGGTACTCTTCTTCAAATACTTCAGAAAATGGCTGTTCAATTCGATCGATATTCACAGGTGTAAAAGGATATACCCCCAGAGTCTCACAGGAATAGCCCAGGAGCAGGTGCCCCATCGTCGTATTTCCCGCAATGACCACGCTGGATATCTTACTCTTGTCCAACTGATTCTCTTCGGTAAGGCTCTTGATTCCCTCCAGCAGATCCTTTCGGATGCTTTGACGAAGCTCCTCCTTTTTTCCTTCTATGGAAGCCTTGATTCTTGAGATCACGTCTGCTCCATAAGCTCTTTGCTTATTGATGGTGGTATAGGTGTTTTGAATCTGTTTCGTAGCAAGGTTCACCAGACTGATTGCTACTGTCGTAGTTCCAATGTCAATTGCAAAGGCGTACTCCTCTTTTTGCTGACCGGATAGCCTGTCTTGATTATGAAACGAGCTGATTCCCGGCACGATCTCAGAGACCACCTCAAAATCCGCTTCATCTCCGCTGACAATTCGTATGGTGCAGGCTGACTTCGGATAGGCCTTACAAGCCAGCCGATAACCCTGCTCCAGTTCCTTATCACTGAACTTCGCCCGGTCTGAACCGGTAATCTCCAGCTCTCCTGCTACTACCCTTATCTTACACTTACCACAGGTACCCTTGCCGCCGCAGGCAGCACTTACATAGATCCCCTGGGCAAGCAGTGCCTTCAGCAAATCCATGGTTCCATCATAAGCCAGCTGGATTGTAGCTCCTCGTCCAAGAACACTGATGGTAATGATTTTCCCCTTTCTAAGCTTACAGTCCGTCCGTTCACATTCGTCGCAGTTATGACCGTCATGGCTTACTGAATCGCCTTCCTTCAAGATAAGGATATGTCCCAGCGTTTTTACCGTTGTAAACATATATCCTTCCGTCAAGCCAATGGGCACTGCTTCCACTGCTTTGATCTCCTCCAGTATTCTCTCCTGCTCTTTCATTGGGATATGTACCGGCGCCTCTAATTTTTCTTCAATGCCCAGCCCTCGCAGGGTGCACTCTTCCTTTATTCTCTCGTGTACCTTATCCTCTAACTGGAACATATAGTCATCCGACATAGCATTCACCAGCATCCCGAGTAAATAATCGCCCTGTTTAAAATACTCCTCTGATAACTGGGTTACCTCATCCCCTATACTGGTCAGTGTGAAAATAGCCTTTGCTTCCTTCTCCCTTGTATAGGTTCCAAAGCTCAGATAAGCAACTGGACAAACGCAGCCTAATACCTTCGGTTCCAAGGCTTGATACTCCTCTAACAGCTCCTCATAGATCGGACTATCCGTATGACAATCCATCAATTGAAATACTGTTTTGGGATTGATCCTGATATCAAAATCCGTTAATTTAATAAAATCTTTCATCCCCATATTCCCCTTCTCTGTATAAATTTGCATAGGTAATTACGAAACTCATTCACTGAAGATAATGTATACACAGCAGATACTGTTTCGAATCGCTAAGACCGAAGGAAGCACCCGCAAAGAAATAGCAACTGCTATGTATACAATTACAAAAACTATATTGCTTTGCTATTTCCTAATGAATTTACATAATATGAAACACAATTAAACTTAATTTTAAACAATTTTACTTCGTTTTCTTCTATCATAATTACCTTTTCTCAATTTGACAAGCCCTTTAAAATTGCATTATTTTTACATTCTCTTGGAATTTTTCTTATTTCCCCCCACTTATTAAGGATAAAACCCATTAAAATATAAATATTTTTATAATTTTTGTTGATATCTTTAGATCTGACTCGCAAAACCCATCGATATAACCGGAATAATAATCGATTTACAGATAAAAAATACAAAGATCTTATAAATAATATTTACAAAAAGAAATACTTCTGAAACAAAAAAATATATACTTAACTCATGAAACAGATAAACAGTCCTTCCTTTTCATGGGTTACATAGCATTGAATTCGCACAAAATATTGCAAGGAATAAGTGCTGTTTATACTTAGGGCAGGTCCAATGCTTGTGACGCTCCCTAACCACATAATCAAGAATTTTATCAATCGAAACGAAAATGTGGTGTTAATTACAACAGAACAATATTTATATTTTTAGGAGGAGGCTTACTATGGATTTTGAAGCGTTATCATTAGCGGTACAAAAAGGTAAAGCAAAACAAGTGAGGGAATTAGTTAATCAGGGTATTGAAGAAGGCATCTCCATTGAAAAGATCTTAAATGAGGGTTTGATCGATTCTATGGGTATCGTAGGTGAGAATTTTAAGCAAAACAAAATATATGTTCCTGAGATGTTAGTGGCTGCAAGAGCAATGTCAGCAGGGCTTTCCATATTAGAACCGCTGCTTACTGCAACCGGTGTGAAACCAATCGGTAAGATCGTAATTGGTACCGTTAAGGGTGACTTACATGACATCGGTAAAAACCTGGTAGCGATGATGATGAAGGGTATGGGCGCTACTGTTTACGACTTAGGTATTGACGTACCGGATCTTGCTTTCGTAGAAAAGGCAGAAGAAGTTGGTGCAGATATCGTTTGTATCTCCGCTCTTCTTACCACAACAATGCCTGCAATTGGTGACGTAATCAATGAATTTGAAAAAGCCGGTGTAAAGAATAAATATCACATCATGGTTGGTGGTGCTCCGGTAAATAGAGCTTTTGCAGATTCCGTTGGTGCAAATGAGTATACCTCAAATGCTGCTGACGCTGCGGAAGCTGCAAAAGCATATTTAGAAAAAAAATACAACAAGGGGGCATAATCAATGAGCAAACAATTTACCAAATTAGCCTATAATTCAGTGGAAGAAATGCTTTATGGAGCATGCCCGAATCCGGTAACGACCAGAAGCGGATTAGTAATTGGTGGCGGAGAGATCTATCCAGAGGTTAACTTCACCTTACCTCCCATGCATATTACAAAAGACACTATGCCAGAGGTGTTAAGCATTTATAAAGAAATGATCAACGGTGTTTTGAAAAAGGCTCACGAGCTGCACGCTCCTGGTCTTGTGGTTGAATTCGAGACTCTGCCGGATATGACAGAGCATCCGGAATGGGGAATTGAGATTCATAAGCTCCTTCGTGATACCATGTTTGAATATGAAGTAAAATACGGTTTAAAAAGTGCCATAAGAATGACTCCCAATGATATCCGTGAAATGCATCGCCCTCCGATTATGAGAAGCGGTCAGTATTGGGATGCCATGGTGAAGAGCTTTGAAGGTACCGGTAAGGACGGAGCTGATATCTTCTCCATCGAATCCACCGGCGGTAAGGAAGTAAATGACGAAGCGATCGTGAATGCAGATCTTAGAACCTCCATCTTTGCACTTGGCTGCCTTGCTCCCAGAGATATGAAATGGTTATGGAGCAACATTTCTGATATAGCAAAGGCACATGGCGTAATTTCCGGTGGTGATTCTGCCTGTGGTTTTGCCAACACAGCTATGGTACTGGCTGAACAGGGCTTTATTCCTAAGGTTTATGCTTCTATAATGAGAACCATCACTACGGTTCGTGCTTTAGTCGCTTTAGAAAACGGCGCAGTTGGACCCAGCAAGGACTGTGCTTATGAAAATATCTACTTAAAGGCAATTACCGGTACACCGATCTCCTCCGAAGGTAAAAGTGCTGCTTGTGCACACTTTAGCCCAATCGGTAATATCTCTGCTGCTGTTGCCGACCTTTGGAGTAATGAGTCCGTACAGCAGGTGAAGCTGTTAAGCGGCTTTGCACCTGTCGTATCCACAGAGCAATTAATCTATGACTGCCGTCTGATGAATACTGCAACAAAGAAGGGTCACTCCTTATTAATGCGTGATCTGCTGGTGGAATCCGATTGCTATCTCGATCCTCAGGCTTATGTATTAAGACCGGATGTGGCATTTGAGATCGGCAAAGAAATCGTTAAGACACAGGATCCATTCCTTAGAACCTTAAATACCGCAAAGCTTACTCTTGATATCATTAAGAAGGCTGTTGATAAGAAGGAACTTGTAATTGAAGAACGCGAGCTTAATTGGCTTGACATTCTGGAATCCCAGATTGAAGAAATTCCTGAGGATGAAGAAGCTTTCATTGCTGAAATGAAGCAAGAGGTAGACTCCTCTAAGTGTAATTTAGCTGAGTACGGCATATAAGCTATGGCAATAAAAATTGATATCATCTCCGGCTTTTTAGGAGCTGGTAAAACCACTTTTATAAAAAAGCTGGTAAAGGAGCTATACCTCGATACGAACGTTGCCATTCTTGAAAACGAGTTTGGCAAGGTTAATATCGATGAAGGAACCTTTCAGCGTGAAAGCATTCAGGTGAAATCAATCTATGCCGGCTGCATTTGCTGTTCCAGTTCTCTGGATCTGGCAAAAGGAATCAGAGAGATAATGTCGGAATTTCAACCAGATCGCATCATTATTGAACCAACCGGAATTGCCAAACTGTCCGATGTTAAGAGATTGGTTACGGAAGAAGCATCTGACGGCAGTTGGGAAATTTCCGGAAATGCTTTGGAATTAGATAAAATAATTACAATCGTAGATGCTAAAAACTATCACGTTCGAGCACTCATTTCTAAGGATTTTTTTGAAGATCAAATCCGGTCTAGCGAGGTAATCTTCTTAAGCAAAACAGATCTCGTAGATGATGAGGTACTGAGTCGTGTAAAGACAGAGATTAATCGAATACAGCCGGCATGTCAGATAGTGGATGAAGTATGGGATCAGATACCGACGGACCGGTTAAAGGATATGATGGCGTATATGCAGGATACCTCAAAAATCGAACATAAGCTTTCTATGCGTATGAATCACAAGAACGATTATGACAGCTATGAGATTGTATCAGAAAAGTCACTCAGTACAGAGCAGATCACTTCCTTTGTTGACGAAATAGCAAAAGGCAGCTTTGGTGAAATTCACCGAGTAAAGGGAGTTTGTTATGATGCGAAAAAAGGCATGTATAGTGTTGACTATGTTCCAAAGGAACTTATTATTAAGTCTTTGAAAAGCGAACAGATCAGCTTAGCGACTTCAAAGCTTTGCCTGATTGGAAGGCAGCTTGAAAAGGATAAACTCGATAATTTTTTATTACAGTTTTCATAAGTTCTTTATAATATTCAGCTAAAATCATGACCACTTAGTCTGACATTATTGTCTTAAACATAATGTCAGGCTAAGTGGTCATATTTATTGCGAAGCACTCGTTGCTATACAAGAAGAAACACACTTACCAGAAAACCAGTGGAAGCTTTTTTATAATACTTACCTATTTCAACATATCATAAGCAAATGGTTTACCTGTACAATGATACTCCCTTATCAGGTAAATCCATTCAATACAGGTGGGAACCTTGTAACATGAATTAATTACTCATACATATCCTGGATTGCTTCTACTAAAGCGGGAACAACTTGTTTTTTTCTGGACATGATTCCTTTTAAATACATAGAACACTCCTCCCCTTCCACTTCAAAAGCATCCCTGGCAATTTCCCTTGCCTTATCTCCATAATAAATCAGTATTGTTGACTCCTCTAAAATACTGGTAAGCATGAAATAAGCGATTTCCGTTTCAGTTTCTGTATATTTCGCTTTCATATAATCTGTTATTTTACGCTTGATATTTTCCATTTCATCATTATTAATTGTATTAATCTGTCCAATAAACAAATGTTTCTCATTGATATTAAACACTTTAAAATCCTGATGAAATATTTCTTCCGCTGTTTTATTCTTTAAATCACTTCCAGCCTTAAACATCTCTTTTGCATATTCTCTACTATCAATTTGTGCAATTTTAGCTAGATTCTCTGCAGCTATCCGATCAACCTCCGTACAAGTTACGGAAGAATAAAGCAACGTATCGGATATGATAGCTGAACATAATAAGCCTGCAATATGCCTTGGAATCTCGACTCCCTTTTCGCAAAACATCTGATATATGATAGTTGCAGTACATCCTAAAGGCTGGTTCCGGAAATAGACTGGATTAATGGTTTCGATTGTACCCAATCTATGATGGTCAATAATCTCCAGTATCTCAGCACCCATGATTCCATCCAGTGCTTGACTTTTTTCATTATGGTCAACCAGAATCATCTTTTTCTTTGCTACATTCAACAAATTTCGTCTGGAAATCATTCCTATATAATTATTATAATTATCCAGGACCGGAAAGTATCTGTGTCTAACTTTGGCCATAACGCTTTTAATATCTTCGATATAATCTTCCGTATGAAAAGAAATAAGATTCCTGGTACTCATAAAATGCTTGATGGGCATACTTTGATTGATAAATCTTGCTACCGTATAGGTATCATGGGGTGAGCTAATGATGGTACATTTATGTTCATTTGCTATTTTTTTTATGGTCAAAGAAACAGGTGCTCCCTCGCATACCACAATGCATGCCGCCTCCATTTCGATTGCACATAACTGTGATTCATAGCGGTTTCCAAGAATGACCATATCACCCTTTTCGATTAAGTTTTCCATCAAATCTGGGTTTGCCGCTGCAATTAGAACTTTTCCTTGATTAAAATGATTATCGTCACTGCCCACGACGATTTCTCCATCAAGGGTCTCTATAATATTCTTATAGTGCGTATCCGCTGTTGAAAGAATTCTGCTATCATAGATATCCATATATGACTGGGCAATATCCTCCGTGGTAATCAATCCGATCAGCTTTTTCTCCTGGGTGATGGGAAGTGTTGACACATTTAAATCCTTCATTAATGACCAGGCTTTTTTTAATGAGATACCCTGATCAACCCCTTCCACCATCCTCATTTCCATATCTAATACTTGTGTTCCCGCTTCTTTCATAAGTTCCGGCTCTTCCACAGAAAATCGGTTCAATACGAACCTTGTCTCATCGCTCAACTTACCGGATCTCATTGGAATATATTCAAAATCATCCGTCTTATTTTTTAAATAGGCATACGATATAGCTGAGCATATGGAATCTGTATCCGGATTCTTATGCCCAATCACAAAAACTTTTTGCTTATTCATCCTGAGAGTCTCCTTAATTCATTCATAGTAATCTTCAAAGATGTACTTTAACTTATGGAATCCTTATTTATAATACTCGAATCCTTTTGTTCTATGTTTAATATACTATTAATTTCTGATTGACGCCATAAAATTTTGTACTTTAGTAATTATTTATACAAAATCGGCTTATAAGCTTTGGTTTTTTGTACCCTCACTTATAAGCCGAAACTTAATCCTCCAAACTCTTATATCAAAATCGTTCAATAAAACATTGTATAACCGGAAGAAACAAGCACCATACCAATTGCCCTACTTCCGGCTACCCTATTTTACAATATCATAACTGCTAATCTACCAGCACCTTATAGATCCTCTGTTTAAAGTTTACAGCGTCTGCCGATACTGCTTCGGTGTCATACCCGTAGCCTTCTTAAATACATTCGAAAAGTAACTCTGATTATCAAACCCTACCTCTATCGCAATATTAATCAAAGAAAGATTCGAATTTGCCAGTAAAAGCTTTGCATTATCAATCTTATGATTTAATAAATAGGTCGAAAAATTCACGCCAGTTTCCTTTTTAAATAAGGTAGAAAAATAAGCCGGATTTAATCCCACATGCTCCGCAACCATATCCAGGGAAAGATCCTGGTTGTAATGATCATTGATATAGGCGATGCTCTTCTTAATTACGGATAGATTATTATTTGTCGTTTGACTAAAGGCAAGGTTTGTAAATTGATCCAAAGTTTCTAGCAAAACATAGGACAGATCCGTAAGATTCTTAACATCCGTCAACTGTTTCATAAAACCTTCCGTCATTTGATAGATTGATTTTTCATTGGAACCTGCTTCATAAGTAGCACGTGAAAGTAGTGCGATCAACTCAATCGTTCTAACCTTAATAATATCAATATTGTTACCCGAGGTAAAATAAATCTGCCCCAGCATCTCATTTAACATCGCTTTGGCGCCTTTTATATTTCCAGATAATACATCGCTGATCAAACATTTTTCCATCGCATACTGGGTTACGGAAGCAGAACCCTCTTCTTCCTTGGTTGCCTGAATATACTCTCCAATCTTTGCCTGCTGGAAGGTCTTCTCACTTAACTCCTTCGTACGCTCCGACTCACCCGTCAAAAGATTTGTTACTAATAGAAATAAAAGCTTACTCAGATGTCGTGCCTGAAAGGGCTCAATTAATGGTACTGCTGTTAAAGCTGTATACAGCTTACGGCGATAATCCAGACTGATGTTATGCTTTTGTATGATACTATCAATCAGTGTCATATCCGGGTAATCGAGAACAATCGGGCCGGCGAGAACACTGCCCTGATAAGACTTCTCTTTAAAAATAGGAACTGTAAAATGAATCAGTCCGGCAGGACATAGGTAAATATAGGCATCTCCTAAATTCAATGACATTTTACAGGAATCCTGGTGTGTTTTTGCACAAGGACAATATTTTCCCGTTGCCTCCTGAAATAAGGTACAATACTGGCAGGACTGTCCAAAAACACCTGTATGAGTGCCCTCCTTATCTAAAAGGGTTAAGGCTATATTGGTTGCATATGAATAGGTTTGAAGATTATTCTTTAGTATCTCGATAAATTCCATGCCAACCTCCATTCTGTCCCTGCCCCAATTAAGAGGCATTACAAGCTTACTGTATCTCTGTCCGGATGATAAACCCTTTATTTCTGTCAGTTTTTATTGCTTTTACTCTTCCTTCTAACTTGGATACTCACTGCTCTTCTATCCGGCCCTTACCTGTGAGCCATCATTTACGGAAGGGTAAAGCCGTTTTTCCAGGCTTTCTGCTCTTTCCAGCGCCTTATCTATATTCTCACAGAAGTTCTCTTCTCCAATCTCTTTATCAAAACCAGCCTTCTGCATCATATGAAGCGGCTGCTCCTGAACATGAGAAAGGATTAAAACGATATGCTTCTTCTTACAGGTTTTCCATACACTATGCAGGGAATGAAGTGCATTGACATCCATTGCCGGTACACTCCTCATTCGAAGAATTACTATTTTAACTCTGGAATCCTCCAGTGAGATATTCATAAATTGATCCGCTGCTCCAAAGAACATGGGACCATTAATTTCATATACTATGGTATGCTTTGGTACCTTCTTTAACCGGATATTATCCGGGTCGTTTAGATCTTCCTCGGAACTCTCCTCCACAATATCCTTCCATTTTTGAATATCGGTTACCTCCGCCATTCTCTTCATAAATAGAATCGCTGCCATCAGTAGTCCGATCTCAATCGCAACCACCAGGTCAAAGATCACTGTCAATGCAAAGGTTGCAACCAGTACTAAGATATCACTCTTGGGTGACTTCTTTATTAGATCTAAAAATTCTCTCCACTCACTCATATTATAGGCAACCATAAAAAGAATAGCCGCAATGGTGGGCATCGGAATCAAGGATGCATAAGGCATTAATATCACCAGCACCAGCAAAAGAACAACAGAATGCACCATTCCGGCAATGGGAGTTCGTGCTCCATTTTTCACATTCGCAGCTGTTCTGGCAATTGCACCGGTGGCAGGAATTCCGCCAAATAAGCTGGAGAAGATATTGCCTATCCCCTGTGCCACAAGCTCCATATTCGATCTGTGCCTGCTTCCTATCATACCATCAGCAACGACACATGACAATAGGGATTCCACACCTGCGAGTATGGCTATGGTAATCGCATCGGGTATCAGGTTTTTCACCATCGTCAGGCTCACCACCGGAACCTGCACCTGCGGAAGCTTGGAAGAGATCTCATATAGGCTACCTATTGTATTAACCTCTATAGAAAATATCTTTACCACTGCAGAAGCAACTAATACCGCTATAAGGGATGCGGGAATCTTATGATTCAGCTTTGGCCAAATAATGAGAATGCCCAGTGAAAGAGCACCAATCAACAATGCCCAAAGATTCGTGCTGGTAATGCTGACTGCACATGCCGCCAATTTCTCAAGGGTTTCCACCGGACTTGTTGCAAAGGTAAGCCCCAGAAAGTCCTTGATTTGTCCAATAAAAATAGTTACGGCAATACCTAAGGTAAAACCTGTGGTTATTGTATACGGTATATATCGTAATAATCTGCCGAATTTCAATAACCCCATAAGAATTAAAAGGATACCTGCCATTATTGTTGCTACCGCCAGACCTTTCATGCCATGCCGCGCCACAATTCCGGCCACAATCGTTGCAAATGCCGCTGTTGGTCCTGAAATCTGTACACGGCTTCCACCCAGGAAGGATATCACAAATCCAGCTACAATAGCTGTATAGAGACCTCTTTCCGGTGTTACCCCGGATGCCAGTGCAAGTGCAATAGAAAGCGGCAATGCAATGATTGCTACGATTACGCCGGCGACTACATCCTTTATAAACTGCTCTTTCGTGTAAGTTTTCATGACCGAAAACAACTTTGGCTTCAACTTTTCCATTTTTCTAGCCTCCATATTATTTTTCGTCGGATTAATCATAGTCCTGTTGACGCGGTTTTTCAAGTATTTATTAAAATTATATAAACTTTTGTCGAATTATATACCTCAAGCTCTGTAAAGGCGAAGGATCCTCTGAAAGCAGCTGCTCCTAACCCCTTACACTTCTTACTAACTCTTACATAGTTACCAGTATTTTATCCTAGAAATCCATAGAAAACATGTTACAATAATAAAGTATCAATTATAACTTTTTACCCTGTAATGGAGGTCATTTCATGAAACGAATCCTATTGATAGCCCTAGCCGGTATTGTCTTGCTTGGTGTTATTATGATCGGTAGTAAATACTTAATCACAAAACCAGACGATATGACCTATCGCTCCTTTTTAGAGAAGGTGGAGCAAAAGCAGGTTCAGGAAGTCATATTTAGTCAGGACGGTAATTCCTTTGAAGCTGTCCTTAAAGATAAATCAGAAAAATATACCGTAACGAACCCGAAGACCGATGACTTCACCAGTTATCTGTTAATGAATGATATTACCGTAAGCTATGGTGAAGAAAACTCCGCCTTAACAGCACTGAAGGTTGTTTTGCTGCTGGGCTTTGCCGGAGGTATGGTTTTATTCCTCCGAAATGGCGGGAATGCAAAAGAATTAATTAAAGATGCGAATAAAAAGAAAAAGCTGCAAGCTGCTCCGACCATCACCCTGGCGCAGGTTGCTGGTAATATAGAAGCAAAGTCCATGGTAGAGGATATTATCTCCTTCATCAAAGAGCCTGATAAATATGCAGAGGTAGGCGCTCGTATGCCAAAGGGACTGTTATTATACGGGCCTCCCGGAACCGGAAAAACCCTGATGGCAAAGGCAATTGCGGGCGAAGCAAATGTTCCCTTCTACGCCATGAGCGGCTCTGACTTTGTCCAAATGTACGTTGGTGTTGGTGCCAGCAGAATTAGAAACCTGTTTAACAAGGCAAAGAAAAGCGAAAAGGCAGTTATCTTCATAGATGAAATTGATGCAATCGGAAAAAAACGTGCTCGCAATACCTCTGCCAGCAATGATGAGCGGGATCAAACTTTAAATGCACTTTTGACCGAGATGTCCGGCTTCCACGAGAACCAGGGTATTATCGTCATTGGTGCCACCAACCGTTTGGATACCTTAGATGAGGCATTGCTCAGACCCGGTCGTTTTGACCGCCATATTGAGATCGGCTTACCGGATGTAAATGCAAGAAAGAATATCCTTATGCTCTATGCAAAGAAAAAGCCCCTCTCTGATGATGTGAATCTCGAAGAGCTTGCAAAATCCACTGTGTATTTCAGCGGAGCTATGCTCGAGAATCTTTTAAATGAGGCCGCGATTAATGCAGCCAATGATAAAGCCTCCTCGATTAACAAAGAGCACATTGATAAAGCCTTCTATACCGTAATTGCAGGCTCACCAAAAACTGACCGCAGCTACATTACGGATAGGGAGCGCAAAATTACTGCCTACCATGAGGCAGGTCATGCACTGGCTACCACCTTGCTTTTACCGGAGCATTTCATTTCTAAAGTAACCATTATTCCCAGTGTACGCGGTGCCGGCGGCTTTAATCTAAGTATACCAAAGGACACAATGTTTCAATCACAGCGCCAGTTAAAGGCAAATATACAGGTGCTTTTAGCAGGACGAGTTGCAGAGGAACTGATCTTTGGTTCCGAGGAAGTGACCACCGGTGCAAGCAATGATATTCAGAAAGCCTCCCAGCTGCTGGTTGACTATATCAATAAATACGGGATGGATGAGGATATGGGATTATTTAGTATGGCAATTCTAAATGAAGGCCATGATAACCATTTGATTCAAAAATGCCGTACACAGATGAACGAATTATACGATGCAACCAGGGAATTAATGAAAGCCAAGCTCCCTCTGTTGGAGAAAATTACAGAGGAGCTGCTGACACAGGAATCTCTGACCGGAAAGGACATCGAGCAACTCTGTGCTTAAGCGCAAGCATGCTGCTACTGGAAGCTCGTTGCATCCATTTCAATTAAATCTCTGATCTACTATGAAATAACGCTAAATCAGGAGACTGATTTGCCCAAAAGAAAGAAGGATGAAGTATTCCCACCCATGTAATTGAGGGAAATCTTCATCCTTCTTCTTTTGGTTTATTCAGGTATTTGTCCCTGAAATAATGCAATCATATCTCTTTCAGCTTTCTTTCTCTTAAGGAATAGGAATGGTCCATTACAAAACGTGACCGTCATCGCCACTGGAATCCAAATCCCGCTATCGTTATTCTAAGTAATAATAATCCGTAAGCCGTTCCTTCTTATCCAGGGCATTATTATAGCCCACTGCTTTATAATCCATAATCAACTTAGAATATTGAGACTTCTCCTCAAGGCTATGAATACCCAGGTTTTCATCCATATAGAAAAAAGCATTGATTACCGGAACCTTCTTATGCAGCTGCCAAAGATAATCATTATAGCTCGTCTTTTTCAGTCCGGCCACCTGAAGCAGATAGGTGGAAAGGTAATTTGCACTTATGTTATCCACATCATCTTCGGAAATATCATAATTTGCCCACAATAAAAACGGGACTGTGTACTTTTGGCGGTACTCTTCCGGTGAATTAGCTGCAGCATCATAAAATACGGAAAATGCTACGGGCTGATGATCTCCAAACATCAGAATAATCGTTGGCTCCTCCTGCTTACTGAAATAGTCCGTAAGCTCCTGAAAGGCCAGATCAGACTGCCGTTGCAGGCTCAAATATTGCTCCACCGCCCCAAAGCCAGGCATGCCGTTTAACTTTACCGACTCTTCCTCTGAAAATAATTTCTCTGAGGTGTAACCGCCGTGATCCTGCATAGTAACATTAAAAATGAACAAAGGCTGATCCTTTCCCTTCGCCTCAAATTCCTCAATAATCTTCCGGTAACTGGAGCGATCACTGATATAACTGCGGATATACTCAGGGTTTTTAAAATCCTTCATCGATAAGAACTCATCAAATCCCAGCAGCGGATACACCAGATCCCTCTTATAACCGCTGGGTTCAAAGGGATGTATTGCAATATTATAATAGCCCTGCGCTTTCAAGGTAGCCGCGAGAGAATCGGTAGGCTGCGTTACAAATTGCTGATAGGGAACACAGTTTTTTGGTAGCACCGCCATACTGTTGCCCGTTAAAAATTCATACTCGGTATCACTTGTGGCGCCTCCAAAGACAGATACATACATAGTTCCCTGGGTGGTGTTTTCTGTCAGGGTTCTGGTAAATGGCCTATAATCCATATTTGTCTCGAAATTTCCTACCAGGCTTAAATCAGAATAGGCTTCATTCATAATAGCAATGATATTCGGCTTTTTATCTGCAACTGTTGTTTTTTTATTCCCGTCTTTTTTAGCCTCGTCTTTTTTCTCCTCTGCTGTGGCTGCTTCCAATATCTCCTTTACTTTCTCTGCGGAATAATAATCCGGCGCCTCAGTTTCCATTGCTTTTACATTTGCAACGAACCCAAAGGCAGTTCCATAAGTAATATAGGTATATTTGGGTGCAAAAAAATCAAGTACTCTAATTTTAGACTCAATCAAATTCGTATTAAAAAACGCATTATAGATCACTCCTGAGATCAGTAGAAAGGAAGCTGCCACCAGGGTTCGATTTATTACTGACGGACGTTTCTCCCCTCTTTCTAATTTGCAGGCAAGTACCAGCACAAGATACATGAGTACCGTTGCTGTCAAATAACCTTCTGTAATCATAACCTCATAATTAGAGGCTACACTCATACCCGTCTGCCAGGCAAGCAGGTCACTGGGCAGCAGTGGATTCCCCCGGAACAAATAGACAAAGTAGTTTACCATGCCCATCAAATAGATCAAAAGGGTTCCAACGATTATTGTCTGCTTACTGTTCCTTATCAAGGCATAGATCAGATAATAAATGATAATATACCACATAACATTATAAATACTATAGTTCTGATACATCTTCAAATTGTAATTGCTCACCATGATCTCAATCATCAGAAAGGACAGAATTGGCGTGATGACTAAAAACAGTCCGTTGAAAATCCTTGCATGGCGTCGAAAGACGTTTCTAACCCGGTCTATGTTCACCATGGAGAACAGCAGTACTCCAGCCCATAGTAGAAAGTAACCGGCTGCATGAAAAGCTCTTACTGAGGTTATTGCCTCCTGCTTTAAATAGCTTAAAATGATGAACATAAAGTATAGCAGCATTACATACCCCGGTATACTCTTCTTTCCTTTATAATTCAGTTTTATCTCTAGCTGTTCCTTTTCCATACTAAATTAGCCCCTTTTGTGTTAGAAATGAATCGGTGTAACTTTGCATATTTTACGGTCGTAGGTTAGAAGCCCATTCACCTCATCCTCAACATCAGTGAGCTGCGTATAGACTGCTGCGGAAAGTCCCTTTGCAATCAATGCTTTTACTCCCTGCTCCATGCTGATATGATAAGCTTCATCAAGCTCCTCCTTCGTTAAATAGATTCGATAACCAAATACCAGAAAGGAATAGGAATGCTGCAAGATATAGCAGGCATACCCGCCAAACTCAGATAATACATAGGGTCTGTTTCCTGTTTTAACGGATAACTGATTAAAATAATTATGGATACTGGTAAAATCTCCACCCTTTTGATCATACCAGCCGCTGGCATGGTCGATTAATCTGGTGGAATCCAGCTCATGGATTAAATCGTATGCCTTTAATGAATCGAATTGTCCCCAACCTTCAT
The DNA here is from genome assembly GCA_023392995.1 of Bacillota bacterium. Lineage (GTDB taxonomy): Bacteria > Bacillota > Clostridia > Lachnospirales > Lachnospiraceae > Mobilitalea. The sequence continues at coordinate 1,302 of JAEWMZ010000403.1, read as the reverse complement.
TAAATGGTACCCAGGTAACGATGGATGGGCAATTATATAACAGCTCCACTGTTTGTCTGCACTCTCTGATCCAATCCTGCTGCCCCTGAAGATTCTTTCTTCCAAACCACTTATAATGTTTGCTGTCCTTAATGCGTGCTGCCAGTTTGGGCATAACATTAGGTAAATAAGATATGATAAACATATTATATTCCTCTCCGCCATTTACCATATCCTGCCACACAAGCATCCCCAGCCGGTCACAATGATAATACCAGCGTAAGGGTTCAATCTTAATATGCTTTCTTAACATATTAAAACCAAGCTCCTTTGCCTTTAAGATATCAAACATAAGTGCCTCATCACTGGGAGCTGTATATAATCCATCCGGCCAATAACCTTGATCCAGCAGCCCGTTCTGAAAATACGGCTGATTATTTAAATAAATTCTGGGAATCGCTTGTTCATCCTTTTTAATTTCAACCTTTCGCATTGCAAAATAACTGTCAACTCGATCCTCATTCACTGTGATTTTCAAATCATAAAGATAAGGCTGCTCTGGACTCCATAAAAAAAGCTCCCGCAAAGGTATTGTCATCGCAGCTTCCCTTGTTACTAGCGAACCCATTCGCATCCGATTACCAAAGACCTCCACACGATAGATCACCTCTGAAATCCGGTCCCTGTTAAAATTCTCATTCATGAATATTTCAATCCGTACCGACTTCTCATCCACCAGGGGTGTAATGCGCAGCAACTTGATATACAGATCCGGAACCCACTCCAGCCAGACTGTCTGCCATATTCCGCTTTGCGCTGTATACCACATCCCCCCCCTCTTTAGCATTTGCTTTCCTCTGCTATGATAGGAGGTATCACTTACATCCCATACCTTAAGTGTAATCAGGTTTGTACCTGTTCCAAGATATCTGGTGATATCAAAGGAAAAAGGAAGATATCCTCCAAGATGATCTCCAACCTTCTGATGATTGATATAAACCTCACAGCCTTGATCCACCGCACCGAAATGTAAAATGCATCTTTTATCCCTTGGCAGCCTGTCAATCGTTATAATGCGCTCATACCAAAAAAACTCATTAGGCTGTAATTGCCGTTCCACGCCGGAGAGAACACTTTCCGGCGAAAAGGGTACCAGTATTCGTCCATCATAGGTCATGGGCATCATATGATCTGTAGAAATACAATAATTCCAATATCCATTCAAAATGGTATAGTTATCCCGTCTTAACTGTGGTCTGGGATACTCCATCAGTACCTTATCCGGATCTAATTGCTCTCCCCATTGCGTATATAATTGATGAA
>JAEWMZ010000338.1 GCA_023392995.1 Bacillota bacterium | reverse complement strand
GCTTGCTAATTTTAATACCACCCTTGAGTCGATATCTAAATTCACCTTCAGCCAGCAGGTAAGTTACCTGTTAGCAGGGAAAGAGCTTTCCACCTTTGGGTTGATTGTATTAGTGGTTAATTTTATCCTTCTTAGTTCCATTGCAGCACTTCTTTACTCCAGAAGTAATTCAGAAGATTAGACGGTGATGGAAATCTTCATTTCTATATGAAAGAGGAAGCAGCTCCAGTTCAACTTATTTATGAACCATTTGTTTCATGATCGGATTCGTTCATAAGCAGGCTATTCATGATTAAGTTGGTTCCTATTCAGACCAGCTCATAATCAGGTTAGGTTGACCAGACTTGTTTATGAGCAGGCTGGATGACTAGGCTAGTTCATATTCAAGACAGATAGCTAGTCTGGTTCATATTCAGGACAGATAGCTAGTCTGGTTCATATTCAAATCAGATAACTAGTCTAGTCCTTACTCAGCTGGATCTGCTTCCATATCGTCAATTTCTTTCTGAATATCAGAAAAATCAATGACCAGCTCCTCGAAGATACCAATCGAAATTTTATCACCAAAGGTAAAATATTGGGGTGTAATGTCCTTGGTAAACTCATATACAGTGATCATTTTCTTATCATAATTTATAATCCAATATTCTCTGACTCCTGCATCCAAATATTTATTCAGCTTTTTAATATAATCTAACCTTCCACTGCTTTGTGATACAATCTCAGCAATGAAATCCGGTGCACCATTACACCTTTTTCGATCCACTTTATTCTTATCGCATACTACCATAATATCGGGCTGTACCATTGTCTTATTATCGTTGTCAAGCCGCACATCAAAGGGAGATAAATACACCTTACACTGACCCTGCTTCTTTTTAATATAACTCCTTATGATAAAATAAAGTTCACCTATAATGGTCTGATGCACTGCACTAGGAGCCTCCAGGAAGAAGAAATTACCATCAATTAATTCCACTCGCGCTTCCTCCGGTAAGGTATAATAATCATCAATTGTATATCTGCTGTTCACATCATACGCAATCGCTTCCTTTAAAACTTCGGTCTGCGTGCTCTCTGTATGATAAGAATTCTCCTTCAGGACATCTGCAATCGCTTTTAACGTATTGTATTGAGGTGACTTGGTTGCTCCGCTTAATATCTTATTCAAGGTTCCAAGAGGAACTCCTGATTTTTTTGATAACTCTTCATTGGTTAGTTTTTGCATTTTCTTTAAGTTCTTTAATAATTCAATATCCAACTTGAACCTCTCCCCTCTCATCAGAAATGTAGCTTCTTAGACCATGAACGACAAATCGTGTTACGCTACCATTAATAACTGATTTTTGCCTCTGATTCCTGAAATTATTTCTCAGGTTCTTATTTATAAATATATTACCATATTATAATAGGTTAATCAATATCTATTTACCATTTACGGTAGTTTATTATATAAAAATTACCGCCAGAGATTAAACATTGTATTTTACAACAATAATTTATTATCTCCAGCGGTTATTGATTCGTTTGCTTAATGACTTATTTGTCTCTATCTACTAGCAATTCCCCTCATAAACGTAGTTAAGCTTCTTCCTTGCAACCTCAGAAAGATGATATACCTGTTCTACCGGAGTTGCTGCGTGGGACTGCATCTTATAGCGTGGAAAGAATCGAGAGATATGGAGTGGGATATCCGGGTTAACACTTGCCAGCCACCCGGACAGCTCCTCCATCTCCTGGTCGCTATCATTCTCTCCGGGTACTATTAAGGTTGTTACCTCAACATGGCTCTTTTCTGCGGCAAGCAGGATGGATCGCTTCACAGTGTCCAATGCTCCCCCAAGCTTATGATAATACGCTTCTGTAAAGCCCTTCAAATCAATATTGAACGCATCAACAACCGGAAGCAGCTGTTTTAGGGGTTCCTCACAAATGAATCCATTTGTCACAATCACATTTTTCAGTCCTGCTTCTTTTATAAGCATAGCACAGTCCCGGACAAATTCATAACCGACCAATGGTTCATTATAGGTATATGCAATTCCAAGATTACCTTGGTTTTTCAGTAATACCGCTTTTTGAACCATTTCCTCGGCTGTTGTTTCCTGGACCTCTATTTCCGCACCTCCCACCATTGAGATATCACTATTCTGGCAAAAGGAGCATTTTAAATTACAGCCATAGCTGCCTATGGAGAGAATTTTACTGCCGGGATAAAAGCGGCTCAGAGGCTTTTTTTCAATTGGATCCAGTGCAAGAGCCGTCAGCTTACCATAATTTTCACTAATAATATTCCCTTTTCTATTTGTTCTAGCCCTGCATAGACCAATTTGTCCTTCTTCCAGCTTGCAGTGATGGGGACAGATTTCACACCTGACTCTCATTTATGTCTCACCACCTCAAACCGCTCCATACGAAAGGCCTCATTATCATAAATCCCGGCCTTTTTCCTGGCAATTGCAACTTGTTCTTCCACTGTATTCACATTCTCTAGATTAGGGAGCAGCAGTCCGCGCTTTCTGCCTGCGGTTACAATTACTCCATAGCGGACTACGTCCAGCTCCGCCATCGAACTGATCGGCTCCGGCTCTCCAAGCACGTCCACGCTATAGGTCAGTTCCTCCAACTCAGCCTCTACTACCGGGGGAAATCTTGGATCCTCCAGTCCTGAGCTAACGGCATTGCGAAGGATTTCTTCTGCAACACTGCCTGTTACCGGGCTGATGGTTCCGATACACCCCCGCAGGCTTCCATGCTTTTTCAAGGATACGAAGACACCCGCTCTGCGGGCAGTCATTTCTGCCGGGAGTCCCTGGGGCTGTTCCATATATTCTCCCGTCTTTAGGTAGTATTCCAGCGCCTGCCTTGCAAGATGCACGTAAGTGTCCTCTGTTTCCTGCTGTTTACGGGCAAGCTCCCTTTGCTTTTCTCTAAATATTTGTTCAAAATTTCTATCTTCACTATTCCCTTTGATCTTAAATTCACATAAAGCATAGCCGACGCCAAACGTACCTTCATAGGATAAGAAATCCGGTTCCACTTCCTTACCGCTCAGTGCACCTGACAGGATGATGAATGACTTCAGTCCGCATTCTGCCGCAGCCTCGCAAAAATCCGGTGAGAACTCCAAAAAGGTAAGGAAATCTCCCTCCTTCATTGCCTTTGTAACCTGCTGGTCAAATTCCGGTCCCTCCTTTGCATAGCCGTACGGCCCCTCTGTACTCAGTTTATGGGATAAATCACCACTGGCAACGAATACTGTTCTTCGGTTAAGCTTGTCCGCCGTACTCGCCACACAAGCTCCGAGCTTATAATGCTCTGCGCCTGACAGCCCTGACAGCCCCATACGAACCAGCTTATAGTTCTTTAAATATTGATTAATAAAATACAGCGGAACCAGGGTTCCATGATCCAAATCAGGATTCTTCTCTCCCAGGGTTCCTGCTTCAATTCCAGCCTTTTCAGAACAACGTTCCAAAGCATCCGTAAAATCCTCATCATACTCTGTCCGAACAGATACCTGACCAGCACCAAACTGTCCAAAACTCCCCTTCGCTCCCTTCCCTGGAGAGATATGAAAATAATCCGAGTACATGATGGAATGGGGCGAGGATATCACGATTGTATCAGGCTTTAATGCAGCGATACGTTTTGCTATTTCGTGATAGCTTTGAATTGTTTTACTAACCTTTTCTTCCTGACCTTTACCGACCTCAGGTACAATCAGCGGCGGATGGGGAACAATAAATGCACCGACAAGTGCCATAATAACACCTCCGTAATTTATATTAAATTAGGTAATTGCAAAACTCATTAACTGAAGATATTGTATACACAGCTGATATTGTTCCGAAGCGGCAGCTACGCCCGAAGGAAACGCCCCCTTGTAGAAATAGTATCTGCCGTATTACAATTGAAAAAATATATAGTTTCGCAATTGCCGATTATATTAAATACAAAATACCGAATATAAAGGAATTGCTATATAATGGTCAGCTCGTCCAAAATTTTTTAACGAAACTTTAAATGCTCTATCCGGCTGGTATCTTCTTAAAAATTCAGATAAGCTTTTCGATTTTGTATTCGTGTCATGCTTTACTTCAACCACTGTAATCAATCCGTCTTTCTGAAGTATAAAATCGAGTTCAGCGGTATTTCCACTGACCCAATAATATAGATCATAGCCTGCCGCATTTAGGGCTTGCGCTACATAATTCTCCGCAATCGCCCCCATAAAATAGTTATTTTCACCATTTAGAATTACATGCTGTGAAATACCCGACTTTGCGGTAAGAAGACCAGTATCACCCATATATAGTTTGAAACTTGATAGATCAGAATATACAGAAATGGGATCCATTCCATGTTCTGTTTTTTGACACTTAAGTACAACACCTGCAAAGTTCAGCCATTCTATAGATGCGCCAAATATGTTTGCTGTTCCACCTTTTTGAACCATTTTATATTGAAACTTCTTATTGTCCTTTGCTAACTGAGCAGGGATAGACTGATAACAAGCTCTAATTTTAACACTTTCCGTATTCGTTGCGTATTTTGACATGTCTGCTAAATAATTATCGAGTATTTGATATTGTACATCGGAGACAGTAATCAACTTGCCGGTATCATTGAACTCATTAATTGCAGCTGGCATTCCACCAATGATCAAATAATTGCGGTATAAATCTATCGCTTTTTGGTGAAGCGCCTCCGGCATTACTTCCACTGATTCAAAACATTCTCTAATTATATTTACCAGTTTTTCTTCACCATTAGCCCATAGGAATTCTTCAAAATCAAAAGGATATAGTGTCAGTGTATTTACTTTTCCAACAGGAAATGAATACTTCTCTCTATTAATTGCAACTCCAAGTAAGCTGCCTGCAGCTATGATATGATATTCGGGTGCCTCTTCATAAAAATATTTTAGTGCTGTTAAAGCTCTTTCACACGCTTGGATTTCATCGAAGATAATCAAAGTGAGCTCCGGAATAATTGCTTCTTTTGCATAGCTTTCTAAGAATAATATTAGCCGTTCTGGTTCAATATTATCCTGAAAGAAAGATGCTACAGCAAGGTTTGTCTCTAAATTAATGTATACCACATTTTTATAAAAACGCTCTCCAAAACTCCGAATGATATAGGTTTTACCCACCTGCCTGGCACCGTTAATAATCAGGGGCTTTCTATTCTTATTATTTTTCCATTTTATTAAATCTTCTTCAATTTTTCTCTTCATGGAGGCGCTTACCCTTCGAATATAATACCCCCATTATATCCCATTTTGATTTTTATGTAAAGAAATATCAGAAATTTTTGATTTATTCATAGATATAAATAATAATTCATGCTAAATTGACTTAAAATGCTATAGTATACATCCCCTCTATTATACGATTTCAGTTATCGCAATCTTATTTCCTACTAAAACACCAAATTCGTAATAATCGTACTTGCCACAACACCACTTATCATCGCAAGCAGACATCCCACCAGTGTATAACGGGTCTTCTTTACACCTGCTGCCATAAAATAAACCGCCAGCGTATAAAAAATCGTCTCAGTACTGCTCATAATGATACTGGTTAGCCTTCCCAGATAAGAATCCGGCCCATATTCCTTGAAGATATCTAAGAGCAGGCTGGTGGCTGCCGAGGAGGAAAACATTTTTATAATAACCAAAGGTACTGCCTGCGAGGGAAAATGTAAGAAGTCTGTAATCGGCTGCAAAGCTCCTGCAATCAGTTGTAACGCTCCAGAGGCACGAAGAATACCGATTGCCACCATGAGTCCAATCAGAGTCGGTAAAATATCGAGCACCACCTTAAAACCATCCTTAGCGCCATCAATGAAATCATCAAAGACGTTCTGCTTAGATAATAAACCCATTCCGATAATATAGAATAAGATAAATGGAATAATATAATCTGATATGTAGATTAGAAATCTCATAATGAATACAACCTTACCATGTCTTTGTTTTATTCTATGTGGCTATCCAAAAACATATGAATTTTTATAGCATGTGCTTTGATGCTGGATATACTTTCCTTATCGGCACAGCTTGATGTTATTACCAATTCCATGCTGGAATCCACCAAATAGCATTTATTATTTTCAGCTATTCAAGCAGTAAATAATAATAGCACCTGTTAGTTGCCGCGGAAGATCATACTTCCCTCAACTGACAGGTGCTATAACTATTTTCTTTAACAAATTATCCGGCGCGCTCTTTAAAAGATGAATCCATGCCGCTCAAACTTTATGATATCACTATACTTTTTCTGGCTTCTTCCAAGGATGTGAACTCCCCATTGCCAATCATCTGACAAATGATATTGCCGATTGCGGTCGCTTCAGAAGGTCCGGCTGCTACCTTGCGTCCTGTATACTTTGCTGTCAGATCATTTAAGTAAGTTGCATTGGAACCACCGCCAATGATATTGATACAAGGATAGTGTTTTCCGGTCAACTTCTCGATCTCAGTTAAGGTATCTGCATAGCATTTCGCCAAGCTGTTGTATATAACCGCTGCAATCTCAGCCAAGGTCTCAGGAACCTGCTGTTTTGTCCTCTCACAGTAATCCTTTACCGCTTGAGTCATGCTCTCCGGTGCAAGGAAACAGGAATCATTACAGTCAACAATAGAAGTAATCGTCTCCTTTGAAGCACTCTCACAGATTTCAGCAAAGGATTTCCCTGCTCCGATTTCCTTGCGTACAGATTGTATCATCCACAGACCCATAATGTTTTTCAGAATGCGATATCTATAATTATAACCACCCTCGTTAGTAA
>JAEWMZ010000301.1 GCA_023392995.1 Bacillota bacterium | reverse complement strand
ACTCCTTCTGTAACGGTAAAGCAAACACTTATGCAGTACCTGTCCCCTTCCTCTGTGGGATATAGTTTTTTTATCACTTTTTAGTGTGATTTAGTAATTAATTTATCTTTTCGCTCATTATTGTTGGGTTTTATTAGCTTCTGTTATAGAATAGTATTATTCCACTCGTTGACTTAAATATCATAGTGAATGAAATTCGACGGAAAGGATAGATATGGATGAATACAACAGGAAATATTACGAAGCATACGATGACAGATATAAACAAGTACATAAAGAATCACTTACTTGGTTTTCTGAAAACAATTCTAGCATTGTAATCGATACTATTCACCAGTATTTCAATAAACGCCAGATCCAAATACTTGAAATTGGATGTGGGGAAGGCCGAGATGCGCAATACTTACTCAGCAAAGGCTTCCATGTGTTAGCAACAGATATCTCAAATACGGCGATTGAGTATTGCAAACGAAGCCACCCAGAATATGCAGACTGTTTTCAGGTTTTAAATTGCTTGGTCGATAGACTTCAAACGAAATTTGATTTTATATACGCAATTGCAGTAATTCATATGCTAGTTCATGATGAAGACAGACAATCCTTTTATGAGTTTATTTATGATCAATTAAACGAATCAGGAATTGCTTTAGTATGCTCCATTGGTGATGGGTCAGAAGAACAAAAAACTGATGCAGCGCAGGCCTTTCATTTGCTAAAAAGAACACATGAAGCAACTGGTAAAGAATTATTCATTGCTGCAACATCATGCAGAAAAGTCAGTTTTGCTACCTTGGCTATGGAATTGGCTGATAACAATTTAACTATACTCGATCGTGGTTTAACATCAATTATTCCGGATTTCCCGACAATAATGTATGTTATAGTAAAAAAGGGTTGATAGTTATGAGTTTTATATCTCCAAAACTGGTATTATCATTCGTTACGTTAAGGCTGCCCAAAGAAACCGCCCCCCCAAAAAGTTAGACCAAAAAATCTAACGATCGGAAGGGTCAGTTCACGTCAAAATGGACAGCCTCATATATGCTTACTTCGTCTTCGTACCTGTGTAGATATGAACGGCATCTCTTAAGAATGCTGCTAAGCCCGGCTGCTTTTTGTCATAGTAGGCAGTGAAGCGTTCGTCATCTACATACATTTGAGCTAGACCTGCATGAGCTTCCTTGCTGTATTCCTTCCAGGTGAAGGTTAACCATTTTTTATGCAGGTCGGCTGTTTCTTGCGCTAATTCACCTGCCGGGTCTCCGGTGGCGTAGGCAGCCTCTAAAGTGTCTAGCACCTCCTGTCCCAGTTGTTCAAATTCTTCATACTGTTCTTTTGTCATATTCATCATTCTTTGATTGGATTCGTTGATGGTTTCATCACCATATTTTTCTCTGATTTCCTTGCCGTATTTCTGCTCATTTTCATCGATGAGCTTTTTCTTTAAGCCCTGGAATTTTTCATTATCGCTCATATTTATGTTTCCTTTCTTATACTCTAATGTTTTCTTTACATTTTCGATTAATATATCTAGTTGTTTCTTTTCTGCAAGAAGCTTTACCAGATGATGTTCCAGTGCTTTTTCCTCGTTAAAATCCTTAGCGGTTATGATCTCTTTTATTGTGTCGAGACTAACTCCCATTTCGCGGTAGAATAGGATCTGCTGCAGCAAATCAACTTGTGCTTGCCCATAGATTCGATATTTTGAGGAATTGATTCTTGCCGGCTTTAGAATTCCAATTTCATCGTAATATCGAAGCGTTCTGGTACTTACTCCTGCGATTTGGCTTAATTTTTGAATGGTATATTCCATCATGACCTCCATTAGATTTAAACTTTCTGTTTTCTTATGCTTTCTTTGCTACTGAATACAAGCACTTTCGTTAATGTTTCTTTGTCTCTGACTTCTTACAAATAGAAGTCTATACCTTTACGTAACGTCAATGTCAATACTTATTTTTCAAACTTTTTTATATTTTTCTTGCATGTATTTTACATACTTTGAAACTATCGATATATCATCTTTCACTATTGCTTCATTGAATCTTTTGACACCAAGCCACAAGAGTATCTTGTATTTTTTTAACCTTTTCTTTATAAATAGGAGTAAAAAGATTACTACAAAGATCGCATACTCTTTAACTATTTAATTATTAGTGCCTAATTTGCGCCTCACTGGCCACATTAATATATGGAATATCATCCCATATATTTGTGGATTATTTTGCTGTTTGGCTATATAATAGCATTAAGAGTCTTTCATTATAATATACCATATAATATACCATCTTTAGAGCAAGGATTTATTCTTATAGGAGGGAAAAGGATGAAAACAAAAAAGCCGCTATTACTCTTATTATTTATTTTATTATTTACTTTATTTCCTGTTGGTTGTCAAAACAAGGCTGCAACACTTGATAAAGTAGTTATTGCTCAGGAGACACTATCCGTTAAAAATTCCAAGAAGGATTTAGATCAGCAGAATGATTTAGATCGACAGAATGATTTAGATCGACAGAATGATTTGGTATATCGTGATTATGGCACTGGAATCCAGCTCTCACCTAATTCAAGTCTTACAATCTCTCAGCTTGATTTAGATTTGAAGGAAGAAACCGCAATTATCTGTGCTGTTAATTTAGTGAACAATGAAGTGATCAAAATATCTGATTATCAACCAAATCAATCTATTTCATTTTCACCAGTCACCGAAGGTGTTTATCAATTAATTGCTCTTATTAGCACCGGTGAGCAAAGAGACTTAACTTTGAATGCATTGGTTAAAAAGGCCATAACAAAAGAATCTAATACTGATGGTTTTATTTTGTTACAATAATTTTTATAATATCACGGAGAAGAATTGGACAAATACAAAGATGACTTTTGTGTATTTACTAAGGTGTCACTTATATTTTATAGTTTTGTAAGCATTCAACCTTTCAAAAATAACCACCCTATTAACGATTTGATCGACCTCATCAATCCGCTAAGAAGGTGGTTTTTCTATCCATTATTCATCTATTGTTCAACTATTATCTTATCGTTTTCTATCCTCTACTCTAATCAGCCGAACCCTTTTATCGGCTATTCCATTCCCCTCTTTATCTCCTCTACGAATTGGATCACATGAGGAACACAATCCTTCCCGTAGTTTGCAATAATTTTTACGATTGCACTGCCCACAATAACTCCATCGGAAACGGCAGACATCTTAGCCGCTTGCTCCGGAGTGGAGATTCCAAAGCCAATGGCACAGGGAATGTCTTTTATTTCCTTGACCTGGTCAATCATGGCTTTTACTCCGCTGCCAATTTCACTTCGAACGCCCGTTACACCCAGAGAGGATACACAGTATAGAAAGCCTTCTGCTTCCTTTGCAATGGTATGTATTCTCTCTTTTGAGGTTGGAGTTATCATGGATATCAAGGTGACGCCATATTGATCACAGTAGGGTTTTAATTCTTCTTTTTCTTCAAAGGGTATATCCGGTACAATGATGCCATCGATCCCAACTTTTTTACAGTTATCCATAAA
>JAEWMZ010000275.1 GCA_023392995.1 Bacillota bacterium | reverse complement strand
GGTCATCAAAATGGAAAGGCACGGTGTAAGATGAGGGAAATAAAAAAGATCCTAATCTGCGGCGGCGGAATGATGGGAAAAGGAATTGCTCATGTTCTGTCTACCTGCGAGGATTTAGAGATTACGGTATATGATATGTATGATTCGCCCTTTGCGGATGGTTTAAAGGCAACCTTCAAGCAATTGATGGATAAGAACATCATAAGTGAAGCAGAAGTAGATCAGCGTGTATCCAGGGTTAGCTTTACCACTGATCTGGAGAGCAGCGAGATCAAGACTGCGGATCTAGTGATTGAATGTGTATTTGAAAAACTGGAGATTAAGCAGGATATGTTTGCCAAGCTGGAGGAACGGTGCTCTGCTGACACTATCTTTTGCACCAACACCTCAGTGATCAGTCCGACAGAGATTTCTGCCAAGCTGGTACATAAGGAGCGCCTGGTAGGAACTCATTTCTGGAACCCAGCCTTCTTAATCCCTTTGGTGGAGGTAGTTAAATCCGACTACACCACAGATGAAGTAGCACAGGTAACCATGGAGCTCTTAGCAAAGGCAGGTAAGAAGCCGGTATTATGTAAGAAGGATGTACCGGGCTTCATCGCGAACCGTATGCAGCATGCACTTTGGCGAGAAGCGATCTATATCGTAGAGCAGGGTATCGCAGATGCTGCTACCGTTGATGAGGCGGTACGTAATAGCTTTGGTCTTAGACTTCCGCAACTTGGACCTCTGGAGAACGTGGATATGGTAGGAACGGATCTTACCTATAATATCCACAGCTATATCTTCCAGGATCTATGCAGGAATACCGAGGTGTCTCCACTGATTGCGGAGAAGGTAGAGCAGGGTGATATCGGCTTTAAGACTGGGAAAGGTCTTCAGGAGTGGACGCCGGAGCAGATTGAGAAATCAAAAAATGACTTAAATGAATATCTAATCAGGATGATCTACGGCGTATAAAGAGCGGTTATAAATGATCAGATACAATGGAACCTAAAAAATAAGAATAGACAAGAATCAAATTTGGAGGAAGAAACAATGGGAAAGAAAGTAGTAGTAGACCTAACACATCCATTTCATGCAGATATCCCTGTATGGCCATATTTTGCAAAACCGAAGATTGACACCATGCATAACCTTGCAAAGAGTGGTGTACTGACACAAAAAATCGACGTGGTAATGCACTGCGGAACCCATGCAGATGCTCCCCGTCACGTGATGGAATATGAATTTGACGGCAGACGTGCTCGTTACACCCATGAGATGCCGGCAGATGCTTACTATGGTGATGCGGTATGCTTAGACATTCAGGTGGAACGCTGGGGACTGATTAAGGCGTCCCACCTAGAGGATGCTTGTAAGCGTGCGAATATCAAGCCGGAGGAACTAAAGGGTATGGTGGTTTGCTTAAGAACCGGAATGCACTTAAAGTTCGATGATACAAAGGAATACTATCATTATTCCTGCGGAACTGGAAGAGATGCCGGAGAATGGTTTGAGAAGTATCAGCCAAAATGCGTAGCAATGGATATGCAGGCGTTAGATCATCCATTACATACCACCATGGGCAAGAACGGCGGACCGCTTGGTATGAACTTAAACGGTGCTTCCGGAAGACCGATCACCGAAGAATACATCGAGCAATTCGGTATTGAGGCGTACGCAGAATTTAATAAAGAAACCTATATCAAGACCTTTGGGATGGAAAAATACATGGAGAAATACGGAAAGCTGGAAAACCACGGCTTAGAAGGAACCTGGGAGCCTTGTCACAAGTATATGCTTGGGAATGGAATCGTAGGAATCGAGAACCTTGGCGGTGATCTGGATAAGGTAGTAGGCAAGAGATTCAAGTTCATGGCGTTCCCGATCCGCTGGTGGTTAGGTGACGGCTCCATGGTACGTGCCGTAGCTGAAATTGACGAAGATGATCTGAATGATGTTCCGGACAGAGTATATACCTTCGGTGCAATCTAATATCTTTTTGAACTTAGAAGTTTGAACGGTTGGAAAGGCTGTTACATAGTATACTTTGTGTGACAGCCTTTTCCGAGGGTGTGTCTGAAAACTGCTTGTGCTGGGCTGAATGCTCCACTTAGTGGTAGCGGTGCAATGAGTTTTCAGACACGCCCTAAGTGAAAATAAAAAGGAAGCAGAAGTTACAAGGCTTCTATCACCAAGAAAGGGGAATATAAACATGGCAAATCCTAGTGATAAAGTGATATTAACCGTGGCCTGCACCGGTGCATGGCCAAAGAAAGAGAATACACCTTATGTACCGCTGACTCCAAGAGAGGAGGCAGAGGAGATCATTGCCTGCTGTAAGGCAGGTGCTTCTATCGCACATATCCATGTAAGAGATGATAACTTCAATGCGTCCATGGATTATGACAAATTCGAAGAGACAGTACATATTGTAAGAGAAAGCTGTGATATCGTAGTAAACCTCACCACCTCCGGCGGTATCGGTCTATCAGATGAAATAAGAATGAAGCCATTCCAGGGCTTAAGACCTGAAATTGCTTCCTATGATTGTGGTTCTATGAACTGGCAAAACTCCTGCGTATTCGAGAACAGCCCAAAATTCCTGGAAAAACTGGCAGTTGAGATGGAGAAATACGAGGTAAAACCAGAAATCGAGGTATTCGATGCAGGAATGGTATACAACGCTCTTTATTTACAGAAGCAAGGCTTCTTAAAGGGACCTTTGAATTTCCAGTTTGTACTTGGAGCGGCAGGCGGTATGACGGCAACCGTAGAAAACCTTATGTTCTTAGTTAACCTGCTGCCAGCAGACGCAACCTGGGGAGCGCTTGGTATTGGTAAGGGCCATCTTCCGATTATGTATGCGGCATTGGCGCTGGGCGGTAATGTACGTGTTGGTATGGAGGATAATATTCTCTACTCCAAGGGCGTTCTTGCCAAATCAAACGTAGAATTTGTTGAAAGAACAAAGAGAATTGTAGCTGAGTTAGGTAAGACGATTGCGACTCCTGACGAGACGAGAAAGATCCTGGGTCTAAAGAATTTAAACACCAGACATCCGGAGAATTTCCAGTAAGGATAAATACAAGCGAAAGGTTAGGGAATAGTAAAACTCATAGAACTAATAAGCTAGGGTGTTTCACTATTGCCTAAGATAAAGATAAAAGCAAGGAATGAAAGATTGTAATTCGATTTTTTAACCTTTGTAATAGGAGGTCATAAGTATGGGAGACGTTGTAATCGTTTCAGCAGTAAGAACAGCGATTGGAAGCTTTGGAGGTGCCTTAAAAGAGCTTTCAGCAGTAGAGATTGGTAAGACTGCAGCTGAGGAGGCAATAAAGAGAGCAGGCATCGATTCTTCTATGATAGATGAAGTGGTAATAGGCAATGTGCTTTCCGCCGGAAATGGACAAAACATTGCAAGACAGGTAGCAATAAAAGCAGGTATGCCTGAAACAGTACCGGCTATGACCCTTAGTAAGGTTTGCGGCTCCGGGCTTAGAGCTATCAGTCTGGCAGCACAGACCATCAAAGCCGGAGACAATGAGGTGGTATTGGCAGGTGGAACAGAAAGCATGAGTAATGCTGCCTATGTACTGAAGAAAGCCCGTTTTGGTATGAAGATGGGGCACGAAACCATTATCGATTCTATGATTCAGGATGGATTATGGGATGCCTTTAACGATTACCATATGGGTATTACAGCAGAAAACATCGCGGAAAAATGGAATATTACCAGAGAAATGCAGGATGAGTTTGCAGCGCAGAGCCAGTCGAGAGCGGAAGAAGCGATTAAGATGGGCAAATTCAAGGATGAAATTGTACCGGTAGTAATGCCACAGAGAAAAGGTGACCCCATTGTATTTGATACCGATGAATTTCCACGTTTTGGAACCACAGCGCAAACCCTTTCAAAATTAAAGCCTGCTTTTCAATCCAATGGAAGCGTAACCGCCGGTAACTCTTCTGGAATTAACGATGGGGCAGCGATGATGGTATTGATGTCCAGAGAAAAGGCGGAAAGCCTTGGTTTGCCTATACTGGCAACCATTAAGTCCTACGCCAGTGCCGGTGTGGATCCCTCCATTATGGGCTACGGAGTAGTTCCTGCCTCTAAAAAGGCATTGGAGCTGGCAAAGCTATCAGCAGAGGAGATTGATTTGGTAGAAGCAAATGAAGCATTTGCAGCGCAGGCGATGTGTGTATGTAAAGAGTTGGGATTCGATGCAGAAATGACAAATGTCAATGGCGGCGCAATTGCACTGGGACATCCCATTGGCTGCTCCGGAGCAAGAATTCTTACCACTTTATTATATGAGATGCAAAAAAGAGATGCAAAGCATGGTCTCGCCTCACTGTGTATCGGTGGAGGAATGGGAACTGCTATGATTTTAGAAAGATAAGAGGTATCTATGAAGAATAAAATCATATCTGCCGAGGAAGCAATCAGCTTCCTCCAGGCTGGTGATACTGTAATGATCGGTGGTTTTATGTCCTGCGGTACTCCAGAAATATTGATGGATGAAATTGTGAAGAAGGGCATTAAGGATCTGCATGTAATTGCAAATGATTCCGGGGTGCCAGGCAAAGGAATTGGCAAATTAATTGGAGCAAAATTAGTTAAAAAATTAACGGCTTCACACATTGGCCTCAATCAGGAAACCGGTGCGCAGATGGTAGCCGGCGAATTAGAGGTAGAACTGGTTCCCCAGGGCTCTTTGGCTGAGAAAATTCGTGCCGGTGGGGCAGGACTCGGGGGGGTTCTAACCCCAACCGGTGTGGGTACCGAAGTTGAAAAGGGCAAGCAGAAAATCACTCTTGACGAGGTGGAATATCTGATCGAGATGCCTTTAAAGGCAGATGTGGCATTCCTAAGAGGAAGCATTGTAGATAAGGCTGGTAATATCTATTATAATGCGACTACCAAAAACTTTAATCCGATGATGGCAACGGCTGCTAAAATTGTAATCGTAGCAGCAGAGAAGATTGTTGAGGTAGGTGAACTGGATCCCAACTATGTAATGACGCCCGGAATATTTGTAGATTATATCGTAGGAGGTGAAGTCTGATGGCAAGTGAAAAGGAAATAATCGCCTCAAGAGTAGCCCGGGAGCTCCATGACGGTGACGTAGTGAATTTAGGAATTGGACTTCCCACATTGGTATGTAACTACTTACCTGGCGATGTACATATTACACTTCAGTCTGAAAATGGTATCTTAGGCATGGGTGAATTATCAAAACCAGGCACCGAGAATAAGGATCGGATTAACTCAGGAAATCAATATGTGAATGTACTTCCCGGGGCAAGCTATTTTGATAGCTGTACCTCTTTTGGAATCATTCGTGGCGGACATGTGGATGTTACCATTTTAGGAGCGCTTCAGGTGGATGAAACAGGCACCTTAGCCAGTCATATTGTACCGGGTAAAATGGTTCCTGGTATGGGAGGAGCCATGGATCTGGTGGTTGGAGCGAAGAAGGTAATTATAGCAACCACACATACAGCAAAGGGTGCTCCAAAGCTGCTAAAGAAAGTTACACTTCCTCCAACAGCGGTAAATAGAGTTCATCTTATCGTGACGGAGCTCGCTGTCATTGAAGTGACAGAGAAGGGATTTCTCCTTAAGGAAATAGCTGAAAATACTACAATAGAAGAGGTAAAGAATTTAACAGCGGCTGAGCTGCATGTTGCTGATGATTTAAAGATTATGAAGCCTTTTCTGATGGAATAAAAATAAGATAAATCCGTGGAAATGCAAAAGAATATTAAGCTGCAAAAATAATATACCTTGGAGGTTTACAATGAAAGGAAATAAGGTTCTTAAGTTATCTATTTTATCTATATCATTTTTAATGATGCTTCGTCTTACGATATCACCGGCATTAGCTGTTATTGGAGCTGCGGTTGATAAGGATGCAACGCAGATGCAGATTATGGTTATTGTAGCATCGTTGGTAGCAATACCCTTTGGATTTGTATCCGGTATCCTGGCTGGAAAGGTAAAAACCAAAACGATGCTATATATTGGCTTGACGTTATACCTCATTGGCGGTATCGGACCTATGTTCGTCGCAAACTTTGGATTCATGATAGCCTGCAGAGTACTGCTAGGTGCGGGAACCGGCTTATTCCTGCCATATGCAGCAGGACTGATCGCAGACTTTTTCACCGGAGAAGAATTCAATATGATGATTGGTTTACAAAGTGCAGCTGTAGCTGTGGGTAACATTATCACCAGTGCTTTAGCAGGAATTCTTGCCTCTATTAACTGGAGATTTGCATTCCTCATCTACGGATTTGCAGTGATTACCTTCATTTTAGTTGCACTCAATATACCGGAACCGGAGAAAAAGGAAAAGAAACAAGAGGAAGGAAAAACCTTCAATGGAAGAATGATGTTCATCTGTATTGCAATCTTCATCTATGCAATTATTTATTTTGCTTTCTTTGGTTTTATTTCTTATGTAGTCGAAGAAATTGGCGGTAATGCAGCTCAATCTGGGCTTGCCACCATGATAATGACCTTATTATCTTTAATTGCGGGTATTGCATTTGCAAAAGTGTTACATATCTTAAAAAAGACGGCTCTTCCAGTGATTTTACTGGCAAATGTAATTGGATTCTATATCATATCGCAAGCGGCAAGCTTTGGCGTTCTTGTAGCAGGAGCAGCCTTTGTAGGAATTGGCTTTGGATTACTGATGCCTTATGGTACCATGAGAATCATTGAAGCAGCACCGAAATCAGCAGGAACCTTTGCAAATGGTATGTATATGACCTTTGTTAATGTTGGAACTGCAATCTCTCCAATGCTTTTAGCAATCATCGGCTCCATCTTTAACAGGAAAAACGATGGTCAGTTTATTTGGCTTGTTTGCTCTATATTATTGGTGGCAGGTATGATTGCCTCAATTATCCTTACCTTTATGAAGAAGAAGGAAGCAGCAAAATAAAGTTTTAAAAAGTTTTAATGATAATATTTTTTTGTAGCAAACGGATTTCATAGACACACAATTAATAAAAGGACATAAGAAAGAGACAGAAACTTGTAATGTATTTAAAGCAATAATGGAATTATATTTTAATTAAGATGCTGTATAAAATATTGGAATGCAAATCAGACGTTGTAGGCATTCACATATTTTACCGGCATCTTTTTTATTTTGAAAAATAGTATGAAAATTATAGGGTTAAAGGGAAAAGAAGTGAGGAATACTCCAATCGATGTTAAATATTTTATATTTCAATGTAACCTTAGTAACAAGTCCATTTTCATAAATCATTAATCAGAGTGGTATAATATTGTTTTAGTGTAATATATAAATCAACATTTTTATATAAATCGCATAGTAAGATTACAGATAAGTGATGAAATATGCAATGAATAATTTTCTGACAGGGAGGTAAGTTTATGCTTGGAGTATTTGATATTATTGGACCGATTATGATTGGACCCTCCAGCTCCCATACAGCTGGAGCAGTCCGTATTGGAAAATACGCCCGTTCCATTCTAGGAGAACGACCGGTAAGAGCCAGAATTAGTTTTGCCGGTTCCTTTGCTAAGACTTATCAGGGACATGGGACGGATAAGGCCATTATTGCCGGGATTCTGGGAATGGATGCAGATGACAACAGAATCTGTAACAGCATGGAGCATGCCAGGGAGGAAGAGCTTGAGTATATATTTGAAACACTAGAACTGGAAGGAGTTCACCCTAACACGGTGATTTTGGAAATAGAGGGTGAGAGCGGGAGAGTCGTTCATGTCAGAGGCTCATCTGTAGGAGGCGGTAATATCTTAATTAATAGAATAAATGGTGCAGAGGTGCTGATCTCAGGAAAATCAACGGCACTCATCATCACGCACCGCGATATTCCGGGTATGATTGGAAAGGTAAGTA
>JAEWMZ010000173.1 GCA_023392995.1 Bacillota bacterium | reverse complement strand
AACGGCATGACGAGGTAAAGGATATGGAGGAAAGAATAGGATGAAACAAAGAATACCATTTCGGATAGGACATGTGCTGATTAAGGTAAATAATCTGGAAAAGGCTGTACAAGATTATGAAGCACTGGGATTCCGGGTGATTTATGGAAGTGATCCGAAAAAAGCTACGAATGCAATGATTTATTTCAAGGATGGTTCCTTTCTGGAACTGTTTTCGACCAGCTTTGGTCAGCCAATCGATACTATAATGAAGCTGGCAGTAAAGCTTATGCTTGTCCTGAAAAACCCATATGCAGGGCGCATGCGTAATTATACATCACCTGGAGAGGGCTTCCGAGATTATGCTCTTGATAGTACGAAAGAGGGTATGTTTCAAGGCAATATGACTAAGCTTAAGGAAGCAGGGATAACCATTCACGGACCTAGAAAAATGAAGCGTAAAAATGTGGAGCAAATATTAGTGAAATGGTCTCTGTGTTTCCCGACACAGGAACGTTTTCCTTTTTTTATGAGCTCCTACAGTCCGGCAGTGGTATTGTCTCCCGCTAAAACGCAGCATCCCAATAGAGCTGCTGGTTTTAAAGAATTGATTATTATCACCCCAAATTGGGAGGAGGACTTAGAATTTTATCAGCGAATATATCAGCAAAAGCCAAGGGTAGAGGAAGAGAAGAGTAGAATTTACTGCCGTTTTCAGTTGGAAGAAACTGCTGTTGTATTGGAAAAAGGGCAAAATAATGGAATTCAAAAAATAATAATATACAGTGAAGAAAAGGAAGAAAATGAGGGGGCAGTCAAGAGCCGGAGATTAGACATTACCTTGAGTCATGGTGCTAATATAACGCTGAGCTAACGCAAGCAGTAATGCGAGCCAACGCAAGCAGTAATGCTGAGCCAATATAAGCATAATGCTGAGCCAATGTGAGTATTACACTGAGGAGTGCAAGTAGTTTCAGACACACACTAGAAATAACCGATTAATGTACATCGATCTTCAGGTGCACATAGAATGGATGAATATATTTACCGTACATAAAAAGAGAATGACATTCCAATTAGCGGGCGCTACGAATAATATTGTGGCGGAAATTTAACGTATATGCTATGATACTTTTCAGTTAGGAAGTTGCTGACAAAGAATCTGAAAAGAGGAATTGTCCCATCCATTAATACAAAGGAGACGAAAAAGACGATGTATGTATATCTTATGGAAAATGTTAAGCCCTTAAATAAAGAGCTCGTAGAACGACATGTGGAACATTTAAAGGAATTGAAAGCACAGGGCAGACTGGTGCTTTGCGGTCCTTTTACCGATTATCCGGGGGGAATGGTAATCTTCTCGGCCCAGAATCTGGAAGAGGCTATTAAGCTAGCGCAAGCAGATCCATTTATCTCATCTGGATGCAAAACGTATACCATTCGAACATTGGAGATAGCAGATGAGGATAATAATTACTTGCTTTAGTTGTAAATTACGTTTAAAGGTCTTTCACAAGATACTGCCGCAGTACTGCAACAGTCCTGCCATTAGCAGTACACGGTAGTTGGATTATTTAAATACTCCGCAAACTACCTCCGCAAAAAGCTAATTTTGCGGAGGTGATTTGCTGATTTAGTATGCTGATTTAGTATGCTGATTTAGTATGCTGATGAAATTTGCTGGTGGAGCTATATCAAGTCTTGGAATTCTTAAGGGTTTATTCAATTACTCCGTCTCGGACTGTGATAACCCGACTGCTGCTTTTGGCAGCCTCCGGTGAATGGGTTACCATAATAATTGTTTGTCCGCTTTCCCGGTTAATCTCGTGTAACAACTGCATAATTTCTGACCCCGTCTTGCTGTCTAAGTTTCCTGTCGGCTCATCTGCAAATAGAATTTCCGGTCTTCCGATCAATGCCCGGGCAATCGCCACACGCTGCTGCTGACCGCCTGACAATTCACGTGGAGTATGCCTGCGCCGGTCGGATAGGCCTACCACTTCTAGAATGTGATTTAACTGTTTTCTGTAATCCTTCCTGTTCTTACCATCCAAAAGTAAGGGGAGCATAATGTTTTCTTCCACATTCAAGTTGGGGATCAGATTGTAAAACTGGAATACAAAGCCTATATTTTGCCGCCGTATTCTGCTCATTTTTTCATCCTTGAACCTGGAGATATCGGTGCCGTTCAGGTAAACGGAGCCCCCGGTTGGTTTGTCCAGTCCTCCAAGAATATAAAGTAAAGTACTTTTCCCCGAGCCGGAAGGCCCCATGATGGATACGAATTCACCCTGCAGTACCTGCAGGGATACGCCTTTTAATACCTTCGTTGTGGTATCACCAAGGCGAAAGTCTTTTATGATTTGTTTGCCTTCCACGGCAATATTGCTGACGAATGAGTTCATCTATAAAACCTCCAATTTCTATAATACTTAAATCATATCTGAGATGATAATACTCAAATCTGATATCTTCAAACTGAATTATTCAATATTGTTATTGTTATCTTCTGCTAAATAACTCGAAGTGGATATCTTAACTAAAATATAATATCTTAAGCTAAATTACTCAAATTTAATTTCTTCAACTAATCTCATCTTACAACTTTTAAAAATCGGAACAACAGAGCCTAACAAAGTGACCAGTATGCCCATAGCTCCGGACAGGAGAAAGGTACGGGAATTCAGCTGCGGTACGGTTGAAATTTTGGGGCCGGCTACAAGAAAAATTGTTTGTATCTCCATATAAGAAACAAAGATAGCGATTACTGCACCAATTAAACCGGAGGAAAAGCCCTCAAGCAGTGTCATCTTTATATTCTGCCGGTTGCTTAAGCCAACGGATTTATACATTGCGATTGCGCGGCGTTTTTGCATGTAGTTAATCAGTAAATTATTGATTACGCCCACCGTTGCCAGCAACAAGATGAAATAGGTCATGCTATGCATAGGCTGCAAAAAGGCTCCCACGGTGGAAAGGGTATCAGAATTAAATTCCTCTACCGTCCGGCTCCAATTTGAAGTATTACCGAATAAGTCACGGATTTGCACCATAATTGCCTCGGGGTCAGCAGCAGTATAAGCCAAAAGGCCATAGGTGCTCCTGCCGAAATCGGAAGCTGCATAGGAGGATGAAATTACGGCTTCCACATCCGTTGCCCTTGACTTGAAGCTGCCGGCTACAACATAAGAATTCTCTGCGTCTCCATCTGATAAAGTAAGCGTATCACCTACTGAAAAGCCCGTCCGTTCCATACAACTTTCACTTAATATTATGGATCGCTTTGCTGCAAAGGCTGAAAATACTTGTTTTTCTTGGCTGTTTGTTGTGTAGTGGAGTGCAAACATAGAGCTATACCATTCCAGATTGTCGGTTGCCTCCAGTCGTGAAAAAGTAATACCATTCCCTTGCACCTCGTTTTTGAATACAAAGAGGGGCAGTACCTTATCGATTCCATCCATTTGTTCTACTTGCTCCACAAAAGCAGGACTCATCTGTCCATCAGCAAAGCCTTGTATCTCGGCACCATTAAAAACATCTCGAATATAGGTGGTTACAAAATTCCCAACGACGCTGATGGCTATGACTGCGGAAATACTGATAAAAAGCAAGGTAATATTCTGTGTGATGCTTTTGTTGTCACGCAGGTTTCGAGCAGCAAGCCGCCCTTCATTGTGAAAGATCAGACCATACAAATGTTCCAGACCCATAGAAATCAGATTTGTTACCGGAGGAATGATAAGTATCGTGGCGGCAATCAATCCCAGTAAGGAAAAACCTCCCGCTAGATATAACATAGTTCCGGAAGCCAGCTTTGGCAGAATGAGCGAGATTAGAAAAAGGAGGATTCCAAGCCCAACGATAAAGCGCCGGGGAATATTTTTCTCCTCTACCGTTCCAAGAACAACATCTTTGATTGGAAGGCGGCTGGCCTGGCTAACCGGGTACCAGGCGCTTAGCAGTGAAACGGCGATGGCAACAGTAAAGGAGATTATGATACTGAGCGGTGAAATGACAATAGGAATTGCAATCCCTCGTGACAGGGATTGACCCATTCCCTGCAAAAGCAATTTCAGTATCAACATTCCCGCAGGAATACCAAGAAGTCCCCCCAGACTGCCGTAGAACAAGCTTTCCAAAAGAAGAATTCGGCTTACGGCTTTTTGAGTCGCTCCGATGCTGCGGAAGGTTCCGATTACCGGCAGCCGGTCTAGCGTGATAACCTTGTAGCTGCTGTAAATTATAAAAATACTTATGGTCAGAGAAAAAAAGCTGATCAAGAAAAATGGCATTGTTTTTTGTCTTGCGTCGGTGGCAATCTGTGCCTCACTCACAATTCGGGATACCTGATAGCCGCTGTCAGGAAGCGCTGCCTTCAGCTCCTTGAGCAAAGCATCAGTTGTTACGTCCTCTGCAGGTTTTATCAGAATTTCGCTGTACCCTTGCGTTTGTCCTAAAAGCTTTGACAGGGTCGGGAGAGGCAAAAGAGCAGTGGCGCCCCTTGTATGCCGTAGAAAGACACTGTCATAGGCGGCAATTTCCGCCACCTCAAAACGAACTGGGAGCCCCTTGATTTGCAGCGTAATGGTATCACCTTTGTTAATTCCATATTTTGAAGTGAAGCGATCCGGAAGAATAATTTGATTACCGGAGAAATCTGTAATTTCACGTCCATCCAGTAGGCGGGGCTTATTAATTTGGCTTAGCTGCTGAAGGTCAGCAGCAATCAGATCAACTGTCTCATAGTAGCCATTTTCATGATATAAGGAGCTTTCCTCCAGCATACCTACACAGGCTCCGATGGAGGATAGATTAGGAATAGAGCTCATATCAATTGTATTCGTGTCACCTGGGACGGTAACGGATATGGTTGCGCTTCCTGCCATGCCCTGTGCCATTTTTCGCTGTGCGCTTTCATAGGACGCACCAATGGAAAAAGATACAAACAGTAATGTGGTAGAAAGAAGAATGGACAGCAGCATGACGGCTGTTCTTGTTTTTCGTTCTTTCACATTCGTAAGAATGTATTTCAATAGGATTTTCAATCAACACCTGCTTTCTATTAGAGAGATTCCATTTTATGGACTCCTCCAATGTGTTTTCTATTGCTTTTGATGGCATCGCCGGTAAGGGCTGCCCTTGAAGCTGCCACAGCATCTTTTTAAGTTCATTTTCTCACCTCCAGACAAATAAAAAAGTTGGCAGCTATCACAATAGAATGATAAACTGTCAACCTTAAGCTATGTTTCAGGCAACCTTAATTAACCTTAATTTATGGGGAATTGTATCTGAAAAGCCGTTCCAATGTCCGGTATGCTGGTAACGGATATGGTACCCCCGTGAAGCTCAACAATACTTTTTGCAATGGCAAGTCCTAAACCGGTTCCCGCTGTCTTATGTGCCGTATTGGTTCCGCGATAGTAACGCTGAAAGAGCAAGCCAGCTTCCTCTGCTGACATTCCCTTCCCATTATCAGACACAACAATTTGAATCAGGGCATCAGACAGGGAAATTTGCAGGGTGAGTTCTGTATGTTCATCCCCGTGTACAAAGGCATTCACTATTAAATTCTGGAAGGCTCTTGTCAAAAGTGTTTGGTCAAAGGAAAATAAAAGCTGTTTCTCCAGGGCTTCAAAGTGAATGATACGCTGCTCATATTCAGGGATGTTCAAAATTCCAATTACCAATTCCTTTAAGAAACGAATCAAATCCTGCTCCTGCCGCTTCAAGGGAACCATGGCATTATTAAGCTGATAAGTTAATTTTAAATCGTCAATCAACGTTTCCATATAAGACGTATTCTTTAACATAATCTGCCCATACCGTATGGATTGCTCCTCCGATATGCCGCCATTTCGTAATAGCTCAGAGTAGCCCTTCAGGGGGGATAATGGGGTTTTCAGATCGTGGGTGATGTTGGCAATCCATTCCTCCCGCATTTTCTCTGTTTGCTCCCGCAGTCTGTCACTTGTCTTAATCTCTGCATCCAGGGTATTTAGACTGTCATAGATGTCCTTGAAAGTGCCGTTACTCTGTAGAGGAAGATAACTGCGGGCTGCGATGTCTTTGATAGAGCGGGTCAGGCGGCTCATGGTTTTGGTGATTCCAAATCCATAGATAAGTCCTGCAATCAGCACCAGCAGAAAGAGGATACCAACAAGCAGGAGAGCAATGGGCTTACCGCCTGCGAATCGTTCTTCATTCAGATACATAGTAACAATGGAGATTTTCATAGGGAAATGGAGGATATAGGTATAGTCCCTTCCATTCTTGCTCACTACACCGAGAAAGGAAGTTGTTTCACAGTTTTTCTTCAGCTCTCCGGTTTGGTAAAGCCGCATTAGCTCTGTGCTGGAATAGGTGTCTTTTGCAAAACTGGGTCTGTGATAGCTGAAGATTTCATTGCCCAAAGAGTCTAAAAGCTGCATTCCGATACCGTTTTTCTCCAGCAGGTCTATTCCGGTTTGCTTGACCTGTGGTCTTTGATCAAGAAATATAATCTGCTCCCTGAATTCCTCTGAAAAGGATTTTGGCCAGTCGCTTTTTAACATAGAGCCACTTTGGTCTGGAACTGTAATCAGTAAATAAAACACTCCAACCGCTGCAATAATCGCTCCAATTAGGGACAGGAAGAAAATCAGGTAAATATGAAAAATAGTGCGATAGCCGGATTTTTTCATTTAATCAGTCCTTTTCTTCAACTTGTAGCCCAAGCCCTTCACTGTAATAAGCTGTTTGGGAAGGGAGGGGTTATCCTCAATCTTTTCGCGGATATGGCGAATATGTACCATGATGGTATTATCACAAATGCTGCTGTACTCGCCCCAAACCTGTTCATACAAACGTTCTTTGCTGATGATTTTATCCGTATTCTCTATGAGATAAGATAACAGCAGAAATTCACGCCCGGTTAATTCGATTTCTTGTCCTGCCTTATAGACCCGGCAGCTTTCCGGATCAAGAGAAAGAGCTCCGGCTTTCAAAATTTCCTTAGAGCTTGCTTCCGGCGCAGCCTGATACTGCTGGCGCCGAAGCTGGGCTTTAATGCGGAAAGCAACTTCCCGCGGGCTGAAGGGTTTGGTTATATAATCGTCTCCCCCGGAGGAAAGACCGAGAATTTTATCGATATCATCATTTTTAGAGGAAAGAAACAGGATGGAGCAGTAGGAAAACTCACGTATCTTTTTACAAACCTCCAAGCCGTTAAGGTCAGGGAGCATAACATCGAGTACAACTGCGTCAGGTTGAAACTCCCGGCAGATTTGTAACGCTTCCAGTCCGGTATATGCTGTTTGGATGGATCTAAAACCATCTTGCTGCAATACCTCTTCGATCAGATCGACAATATCCTTTTCATCATCGACCAATAATATTTTGCTATTCATATTTATTTTATCGCTCACTTTCCGTTTTAGCCCGCCGTCTACAAGCTATAGAGCTTCTCTATAGACGAAAGGCTAATTTGTTGGCGTAGGAACCTAACCTATGCCTCATTCCTTTGCTCTGTCCAAATTTACGCAAGTCAGTACTAGTGGTTATGATTAGAAATCTTCTGGTATGAAATCTTGAATCAACCTATTCTTTCTTCGTCATGCTTCTTAAATTATAAGAGATTAATTCCGTAATAAAATCAGAATTGATTACCTCTCCGGTGATTAATAAGCGGTAGAAGAGAGGGGCAAAAATTAAATCAATGCACAACTCCACATCCAAATCTCCTCTTATTTCGCCTCTTGCAATACCGCGCTCCAGTAGATTGCGTGAAATTAGACGGCGGGGATTGAAATAACGGTTCCGGTACTCCTCAGCCACATTAGCATCCGATTGACCCTCTGCGATAAACTCCCGAATCACCTTACCCTTTGGACTGGTAAGGAAGGAGGCCAGATTATTTACTTGCAGGAAAAGATCTTCTTTTATGGAGCCGGTATCCGGTACCTCAAGAATACTTTCCGCCGCGTTAAAAAAGCCGTCTAAAACCACTGCCGCTTTGTTCGGCCACCATTTATATAGGGTTGCTTTACTTACCCCGGCACGCTTAGCAATCCCTTCCATCGTTACCTCGGGAAAACCATTCTCAAGCAAAAGCTCGTAGGAAGCTTTGAGAATGGCTTTTTTTGTATCTTCACTGCGTGGACGTCCTATTTTCTTATCCAATGAAATCACCATGCCTTTCTTTAAAACTGCAAACGTTTGAGTGAGTTTGCAAATGACAGATATCAATACGATACGTTTATTATAATATATATTTCATGAGAAAAAAAGGGGTTGACAAAACTAAACGGTGCGTCTATTATATATTAATAATAATAAACGAAACGTTTAGTATATTAATTGGAGGATATGATATGAAGAAGAATTGGAAAGAAGAAAAGAAGATTTCACTATGGTTAATACTTTTACTGGCTGGTTCTTGCGGTCTTATTGTTGCAAATCTATATTATGCCCAGCCCCTTGTTGGGCTGATTCGCGGGGAGACCGGTATTTCTTCCGGCTCCTCAGGATTCATTGTTACGATGACGCAGCTTGGATATGCTACAGGCTTGTTATTTTTGGTTCCCTTAAGTGATTTACTGGAGAATCGGCGTCTGGCGGTTTCCATATTAATGATCTCTATCATAGGGCTGATTGCGGCAGCATTAGCAAGAACGTCCTATCTCTTTTTTACTGCTGCAATCTTAATCGGTCTGGGTTCGGTTGCCGCGCAAATCCTGGTACCGTTCGCAGCACATCTGGCACCAGCAGAGCAAAGAGGAAGCGTTGTCGGAACAGTGATGAGCGGACTGCTGCTTGGTATTATGCTTGCAAGACCTGCTGCCAGTCTTATTACAGCGATCTGGGGGTGGCGGGTCGTGTTTTATCTGTCTGCCGCAATTATGGGGATCGTCACTATATTGTTACAATGTCTTCTCCCAAAGAGAAATCCGGTACCAAAAGACAATTACGGTAAGATCATTCAATCTATGGTAATGCTAATAAAAAAGACCCCTGTTTTACGCAGAAGGTCCTTATATCAAGCAGCTCTATTTGGTAGTTTTAGTTTGTTTTGGACAGTGGTTCCACTCTATCTATCACAGCATTTTCATTTGAATCAAAAGGAAATTGCGCTTTTTGGCTTTGTGGGAGTTACAGGAGCAATTGCTGCACCTATTGCAGGAAGATTAGCAGATAAAGGCTGGAGCAGAAGACTAACAGGCATGGCCTTTGTCATAGCGTCCATTTCCTTTCTCCTGACTCACCTTTTCTCAAAAAATATTACACTGTCACTTTTCCTGTTTTGTGCGGCTGCAATCCTATTGGATCTGTCTGTCTCCGGCAATCTTGTACTCGGTCAGCAGGCGATTTATGCCTTGGGTGATGAGATACGGGGAAGAGTGAATGGAGTGTTTATGGCAGTTTTTTTCCTGGGAGGAGCAATTGGCTCTGCACTGGGAGGCTGGGCATACGCTTATGGAAATTGGGGTATCGCATCAATCATAGGTCTCGCGTTACCGCTGCTTGCCTTTATTTATTATCTTACAGAGAAAAGGGAAGTCACTGCTTGACAAACACTATTTAATTTCCTTTAACACCGCAAGGGTTTTTAGCAATACTTGATATTGTTCCGCTCCGAGGGTTTGCTCAAGCTTTATCTGAGCAGCTCTCCAAAGAGGGACAGCAAGCTGGAGTTTTTCTTTTCCGGCAGTGCTTACTGTGATATTTTTTCTACGGGAATCCTTTTCCAGGGTCGTAACTTCAACGAAACCGTTTTTGCGAAGAATTTCAATGTTACGGGTAACCGTAGTCTGATCCATCATTGCGTATTCCGCCAATTCTCCGATGGATATGCCCTCCTCCTTCGAGGAGATGTCATTTAGTAAGGCGAACTGAGTGGATTTTAAGCCGGATTCCTGTAACGCCTTGTCGTAATACTGTGTTACCACCCGGGTTGTCATTCTAAGATTTCGGCAGGCGCAGTTAATTACCCTTGGTTCCTGTTCTTTTTTATTCATTTTAACACCTGTGCCTTTCGATTTAAGGAATTTATTTTAGGCTGGAACAAAACTGAATGAAAGATTAAAATGATCCTTTTCTATCTCGCTCCATTTATCCTTTCATAATACCCCATCAAAGGAGAAAATGGCAAGTAGAACAATGAAGAAGCAGTCTGTAAGCTAAAATCCATATAACAAAACAATAAGAAGACAATAATTTTGATCAAGCACAAGGCAGATAAGTTTTTCTTAGATTCTACCCGGGAAGGACACAGATTGCTTTGGCCATTTCTCTTACCTGAGGGTAGGGGCTGTTTCGTGCAGCAAGCAGAATAGGGAGGTATTCTTCCTTGTAATGATTTTTGATATAGTTAAGCGTGTTGATCTGCCACTTCCATAAAGCATCTTCTGACAGGTAGAAAAACTTTGGCTGAACCTCTTTGCGATAGAAGTCTTCCGTCATATTCATAATTGCTTCTACCGTTAACGAGGGAGCGAGTTCCTCTAGACCAGGAAATTTATCCTTACCAATCCATTTGTTATGATTCATGGGACAAACATCCTGACAAACATCACAACCATAGATCCACTCATCGAATTTATCCGCTAAGGGCTCCCTGGTCAGATCTCTTCCCCCAAAGGTAGATAAATAGGAGATGCATTGCAGCGGGTTCATGGTATAGGGATCGCATAATGATCCGGTAGGGCAGGAGTTAAGGCATCGATTGCAGTTATTGGGACAGGGCGGCAGCGTTGTTGTTTCTTTAAGCTCCAGCTCCTGATCAATTAAGAAACCCTCGAGATGAACCCAGGAACCGGATTCGGTGTAGAAAAAATTGTTTCGGCGGATAATACCTAACCCAGCCTGTAAGGCAGCCCATCGCATTGCAACGACTCCGAATTTTCGATTAACCGCTACCTGCAAGCCCAGGCTTTTTAAAAAATCTTCCAGGGCAAGACTCTGCTGATGTTCCGAAGCTTTTTCATTGATACGGATATCAAATAGATATGACTTTGCTATGTGACCGTTCACTGGCTCGGGAACCCGGTATTTAGAGTAGGGTACTGTCAGTATCACTACGGATTTTGCCCAGGGAAAATCCTTCTGTACCTGAGAAAGGCGCTGTTGACCCTGGTAAAAGGGAGCGGAGGCCGGTAATTTTTGTATACGTTCTTCCAGCTTTTCTCCAAATCCATCTAGCATGGATAGTGGCAGGATACCACATTTTTCATAGCCTAGCGTTAAGGCTTTCTTCTGGATGGAGTATTCTATTGGTTCCATATTAAATACACTTCCTTTCTGATTTTGTATTACTTTCTCTCATGAAACATAGAGTTGCCATGAGAAAATAGTTGAATCCTTTTTAGTAATGTAATTACTTTGTAACGATACATGTATATACATATATATAGTGTTAATTTGCTTTTGTGATATGAAGATAACGAGAGATATATGTATATGCATACAATATCAGCTGAGCATATATTTGTCAAGTAAGTATTTGCAATCATTTTGATTGACAGTAAGTATTTGCAATCGTTTTGCTATTTTAATTAGTACAAGCAGCCGGATTTTGTTTTGTAACTCGATTAACCAATTATTAGAATGAGGATAACGGCTAAATACGACAATATAAGACACGAATCAGCAGGATAATTCATATAATAAGGATAGGAATTTATCAAGGAACTTTACGATCATGACTTAGGGTGTGTCTGAAAACTCATTATACTGTTCTGAACGCCCACCCTGCGGTATTCTACGTAGTAATTTAGAAAAGCGTAATCACTACGTATAGAACCGAGCCTTGTCTACCACAAAGTGGAGCATACAGCCCGGTACAAGCGGTTTTCAAACAGACCCTAGGTAATTGCGAAACTCTATAGTTGCTGCTATTATTGCTACCATTTGTGCAGGGGGTGAGCTGAATAAGCCCTGCACCTGGAAAGAAGCAGTAGCATCAATACCTTTAAAAAATGAAACGTCAGTGTTTCGAATTACCGATATCAGGATAGGAATGGAGGCATAGGAATGAATCAATATACAAGATATTATCCGGTAAAATCAAGCTGCTGTGAAGAACCGGTTAATAATGTGAACCCAGCTAAACCGGATACGATTCCTAAATTTGTAGATGACCTACCGATCCCGCAAATTGCGAAACCGGTTCAGAAACGATATGGATCAAATGAAAAAGAATTGTATTATGAAATTGCTATGAGAGAAGCTAAGCACAGATTCCACAAGGATTTTCCCTTAACTACGATCTGGGGTTATAATGGAACTTATCCGGGACCCACCTTTGAAGTTAAGAAGGATGTGCCGATTCGTGTTAAATGGATCAATCAATTACCGGAGAAGCATTTGCTGCCGGTTGATCATACACTTCATGGAGCTATGGATACCCCGGAGGTAAGAACGGTTACGCATCTGCATGGTGCAAATGTGGCTGCGGATAGTGATGGACATCCAGAGGCCTGGTTTACGAAAGGAAACAAATACGTTGGTCATAAATATACCAGAGAGGTTTATGAATATACAAATCATCAAGCGGGAGCGACTCTTTGGTATCATGATCATGCTATGGGGATTACCAGATTAAATGTATATTCAGGGCTGGCTGGTTTTTATCTGATCAGAGATTTTCTGGAGGACAGACTTAACCTTCCGGAAGGACCCTTTGAAATACCGATCCTAATTCAGGATAAGACCTTCCGTGAAGACGGAGAGCTATTCTATCCCGATAATGCTACCCCTCCGGTAGATAATCCGGTTCCGTCAACCCCTTCTTTTTTTCTGGGAAATACAATTGTTGTGAATGGGAAACTCTGGCCTGTTTTACATGTGGAACCTCGTAGATACCGTTTTCGAATACTGAATGGATCAAATCTGCGCGGATATAACCTTAAGTTAAGCAATAGTGAAGTATTCCATCTGATAGGTACGGATCTGGGCTTCCTGCACCATTCAACTGAGATAGATTCCTTCCTTATTGAGCCGGCAGAACGGCTCGATGTTATTGTGGATTTTACGGCCTATAAGGGACAGGAAATATTATTGCAGAATATCGCAGGAGGAGCCGCCGGCACTGACATGGGAGTCGTTATGAAGTTTGTCGTAGATGAAGTATTATCAAGCCTTGATACTAGTACGATTCCTAAGGAACTAATGCCCTTTCACAAGTTGGAGCCGGAGCTGGCGGTAAAAGAAAGAACCTTAATTCTGGATGAAACGACCGATCACTATGGTAGAGTTATGCATTTGCTGAATAACAGGATGTGGAGTGATCCTGCAACAGAAAAGCCTAAGCTGGACACCATTGAAATTTGGCATCTTAAGAATAATTTTAATTTTCCGCACCCAGTTCATTTGCATCTGGTGCACTTCCAGGTGTTAGGAAGAAAAGTAGTAACGGAGAAGGATTTTGATGAAGATGGAAATTATAAGTTTGATATAAACTCTCTTACCCCGCCTCTTGACTATGAGACAGGACCCAAAGATGTGGTTAGAACAGAGCCTGGTCAGGTGACCTCTATTATTATGCACTTTAAAGAACACTGCGGTGATTATGTATGGCACTGCCATATCCTGGAGCATGAGGATTATGATATGATGAGACCGCTGATCGTAGAGAAGTAGCCTGTATTTGATAAAAAATAGTGCGTAGGACATGAAGAAACGTTTGTATTGTCAGAAAGGTTCCCCTATGATAATATTTTACTAAGCTGTTTTAGATAATCAAGAAAGTCGTATATCCAGTCGGGGGATGGTATAAAACCTATAAATGCTTTTAATTTAGATAAAATGGATTCTTAGTAATATGTGCTCATAGGTTGGGATGGATTAATAAAAGCATAGATTCAGCCACAGCCCACTAGCGTATTTTAGGCAATTAGGAAATTCAAAAACTGCTGCTATTATTCATACAATTGATGCAGGTTCCTGAGCGAAATTTAGCCATGTCCTTTAGAACCTTACAGCATGGAGCAAAGGGATTTGCATTAGTTGTATGAAAAGTTTTATATAATTATAGTGTTGGGCAATTGCCTAATATCGTATTTATTCAAGAGGAGATGAAGAATGGAAATTAAACCGCAAACAGTGATAAAAATGACGATTAAGAAAAAGAATAAGGATTGCCCAATTTTTGAAGTGGGTGATGAAATTATAATAAAAAAACATTGCTTTGACACAAGTGTAAACAAGCTGCAAAAGTATTGTTTTGCAACTCTTGCCGATCTGCAGCCGGTCTGCAATTCTTTAAGAAAGCAGCCGGTGGGGGCGAAAGAATACTTTTTATGCCGGGACAATGGAATTATAGAGATTGAATTAGAAAGAATGGAAGATGAGTTATATAATTTTGAAAGAGAGTGTTAGTTTAGAGGATTAAGAGGTGGTTTCGCAATTACCTGTTGAATAGTTGATAGGTCTTTGCGAAACTCATTAACTGAAGCTATTGTATACACAGCAGACACTGTTTCGAAGCGGAAGCTAAGCCCGAAGGAAACGCCCCTGCGAAGAAATAGTGTTTGCTGTGTATACAATTATAAAAACTATATTGTTTCGCAATGCCTATGAATAGCCTAGGATGAAAGGAGCTGCGAAGATGACATTACAGCAGTTAAAATATGTAGTGACTGTTGCAGATAAGGGGACAATCAGTGAAGCGGCTAAGGAATTGTTCCTATCCCAGCCCAGTCTTACGAATGCGATCAAAGAGCTGGAACAGGAGATGCAGCTTGTCATTTTTAATCGAACAAACAAAGGGATTGTGGTCTCTGGTGCCGGGGATGAATTTCTTTCCTATGCCAGGCAGGTATTGGAGCAGGCCAATCTCTTAGAGGAACGATTTTTAAATGGAAAGAAACAAAGTCCTAGATTCTCTGTCTCTACCCAGCATTATTCCTTTGCTGTGAATGCTTTTGTTGATGTCATTCGTGAGTTTGGCGGTAATCAATATGATTTTACTCTAAGGGAAACTCAGACCTATGAGATTATTGAAGATGTCAGCAGGCTGAAAAGTGAAATCGGAATTTTATATACCTCTTCAAAAAATGAGGAAGTGATTTTGAAGTTTATTAAGCAGAATGGATTGGAATTTCAAAAACTTTTCCTGGCTAAGCCACATGTATTTATTAGTTCAAAGCATCCGTTGGCTCCGAAAGAGTCTATTACTATTGAGGAGTTAGACGCGTATCCTTATCTTTCCTTTGAGCAGGGAGAGTACAATTCCTTTTATTTTTCCGAAGAGATTCTTAGTACCTTGGGCAGAAATAAAAATATCAAGGTAAGAGACCGGGCAACCTTGTTTAACCTTGCGGTAGGTTTAAATGGATATACGGTCAGCACCGGTGTAATCAGCAAGGAATTGAATGGAGAGAATATTATTGCCAGACCATTGCTGGTACAGGAGCATATGTGCGTGGGCGTCATCAAACAAAAAAATATGCCTTTGAGCAAGTATGGACAAGGATATATGGAGGCTTTAAAAAGCCATGTAAGCGAATTTGACTCGTAAAACCGTGTGAGGAAAATAGATTGATTTGATATAGTAACATATAGATGATGTGTGTTTGATATAGTTTAAAGCTATGTCAAACATACATCTTTTTGTATTTTTCAGAAATAAAAAAGGGGCTTATACTAGGGTCAGTAGAAAATACTAAAAAAGATGTAGTACTAAAAAGATGTAGTACCAAAGAGATGCGGTACGAAAAAGCGATGTAAGACTGGAAAAAGATGAAGTATGAAGAAAAAAAGTATTATTGGGAGGAAAGTCATATAGAAAAACATAGATGCAACAGTAAGCAATTCTATAGGGCGGTTAAGCAGAGACAAAAAGTTATATTTTATGAAAGGCAGGAGATGAAGAATGGGTAAGAATGCACCTTTTCAATTTGATATTGTGGGAAGCTTTTTGAGACCGGAATATCTAAAACAGGCAAGATTAGAATATGCAAACGGTAAAATTACAACAGAGGAACTAAAAGCGATCGAGGATAGGGCGATCACCGACTTAATTCGTAAGCAGAAGGATATAGGACTTCCAGTGATCACAGACGGAGAATTTCGACGAAGCTCCTGGCATCTTGATTTTATGTGGGCTTTCCAGGGAGTTGGACATGAAAAGACAAAGGAGGGTATCCCATTTCATGGTGAAGCAGCTCTGATTGATGATACCTTTGTTACAGGAAGGATATCGGTAGACAATCATCCCTTTGTAGAGCATTTCAAATTTGTGAAACAATTTGAGGATGAGAATACAGTGGCACGTATGACCGTACCGGCACCGGCTCAGTTTTTATTTCAAATGATTACGCCAGGAAATCTGGATCGAACGAAGAAAATTTATCCGAAGGAAGAAGAGCTGCATAGAGATATTGCAGAAGCATATAAAAAGGTCATTCGAGAGCTATATGCACAAGGCTGCAGAAATATTCAATTTGATGATTGTACCTGGGGTGTTTGTGTTGATCCAAAGGCTTGCTTTATTCTGGGAACTGATGAGGAGGGACTAAAGCATATTACCGAGACCTTAATTCATATGAACAATCTTGCCATAGAAGATAAACCGGAGGATTTAGTAATCAACACACATATTTGCCGCGGTAATTTTCATTCCACCTGGGCTTGTGAGGGCGGTTATGAAGGGGTGGCAAAGGAACTCTTTGCTAAAGAGAAGGTGAACGCTTTTTATCTTGAGTTCGATGATGAACGTTCCGGTGGCTTTGAACCCCTTCGTTATGTGAGCGAGGATAAGAAGGTAGTGCTTGGACTTATTACTACGAAATCTCCATCGTTGGAGAACAAAGAAGATATTATCCGGCGGATTCATGAAGCGGCAGAGTATATTCCCCTGGAGCGTTTGTGCCTTAGCCCCCAGTGCGGGTTTGCTTCCACGGAAGAAGGGAATAAGATTACAGAAGAGGAACAGTGGGCGAAATTAAAGCTGGTTCGGGATATTGCCAAAGAAGTGTGGAGTGATAAGAGCAAATCTGTATAGATAAGAAATATGAATGAAGAAAGTTAGAAAAGATGCATAGTGCCCATAAATAAGGAGCTATTTCGTAAGGCTGTCTAAAAGGCAGGTCTCTACATAATAATGTGTCCGCAGTTATGGCTGTATTACAAATTGAAGGAATAACAAATATAAGAATAAACACAAAAGAAACAAAAAGAATAATGGAATAAGAGTGATTTAAAGCACAGAAAAGGCTGATAAACCTGGGTTCTGTGCTTTTAATTATAAACAATTTATAAATTACCTGGATATTATTTGACTAATTGTAAAAAAATAATGTACAATATTCTTAACAACGTGCTTGAGCATGTGGAAGAAAGGGAGTAGTTTTATGTACGATGTAAATGAGTTACTGGAAGAAGCTATGAAAGAAACAGACAATCTGGAGGAAGGGGAAGTATTCCTGGTTAAGGATTTATTTAAAGGGTATGTCTGGAATCGAATAGCCGTAAAAGACAGACTCTTACTGGGAACTTTGTTCTTAAATGCTGTTCACAGGGGAAACTGTAGTTTATATGCAATTGAAAAAACCTCCTCCCATCAGCAACAATACAGGAAGGATCGCAATAGCATATAAAATTACTAAAAGGCAGCTCTTAGGGCGGGAATTAAAATTCATGGCAACAAAATTAATAAGAAAGGAAGAAAAAATTTGAGTGTATTCAGTGAAAAATTGAAAGAGGTTTTATTCTCAGTTCTCCCGATCACTATTATTGTGTTGATACTAAATTTTACGTTAACACCACTAGAGACATCGTTGATCGTAAGGTTTTTAATTGGTGCAGTGCTAATCATATTTGGGCTGACAGTATTCCTAATCGGAGTAGATACCGGTATTACTCCAATCGGAAATCATATGGGAGGTACCATAGCTAAAACCAATAAATTGTGGTTTGTAGCGATTGCAGGGTTAATATTAGGGTTTTTCATCTCGGTTGCCGAACCGGATTTGCATATTCTGGCGGCACAGGTGGATTCAGTCACGTCAGGCTTAATATCTAAGGGAAGTATTGTTATTGTAGTGTCTCTCGGCATAGCATGTATGCTTGCTATCGGTTTAATTAGAATCGTTTATAATTTTCCTTTATATAAATTATTAACTATATTATATGGTATTATTTTCTTACTGGCATTTTTTACTTCAAGGGAATTCCTGGCGATATCCTTTGATGCTTCGGGAGCCACCACAGGTGCTTTAACAGTGCCGTTCATTCTGGCGCTGGCCATCGGTGTTTCTAAACTGAAAAAGGATAGTAAAGCCTCTGAAAAGGACAGCTTTGGATTGGTTGCTGTTGCCTCAACAGGAGCAATTCTATCCGTTATGATCATGAGTATTATATCAAAAACCGATAAAATAACTGGGAGTTTGGAGCAGGAGGGAATATCGAATCAAATTATTGACCCTTTTCTTCAAGAATTTCCAAAGATAGCAGGTGAGATAGCGATTGCCCTGCTGCCGGTATTAGTACTTTTGATCGTTTTTCAGAAGATCTCCTTTCGATTGCCGAAGCGGGAGCTTAGAAAAATGTTGTTTGGTATATTATTTACATTTATAGGACTGGTTATGTTTTTGGTTGGAGTAAACGCTGGGTTCATGGATGTTGGAACGGCTGTTGGACATAGCATAGCCCTTTTAGATAATAAGATTTATGTAGTTCTGGTTGGTTTCTTGTTAGGCGTGGTTACCATAATGGCGGAACCGGCGGTATATGTCCTGACCCATCAAATTGAAGAGGTAACCAGCGGATATGTTAAGCGAAGTGTAGTTATGGTTACACTGACCCTAGGCGTTGGTGCTGCCGTGGCCTTATCGATGATCAGAATTTTGATTCCCGAGCTGCAATTATGGCAATATCTGCTGCCGGGTTATATCATATCAATTGTAATGAGTTACTTAGTGCCGAAGCTGTTCGTAGGTATTGCCTTCGATTCCGGGGGAGTTGCTTCAGGACCTATGACCGCAACCTTTATCCTGGCTTACGCCCAGGGAGCGGCAGAGGCAATCGAAGGAGCAAATGTATTAATCGATGGATTTGGAATGATCGCTATGGTCGCGATGACTCCGCTCATCGCCTTGCAGATTCTTGGATTCATCTTTAAACTAAAAACGAAAAAAGGAGGAGTGGAACATAATGATTAATGAAAAGGATATTGTAGAGCTTGAGTTGATTTGCATTATTGTCAATTACGGTATGGGAAGCAAAATGTTAAAGTCAGCGAAAATCCATGGCATTCACGGTGGAACAATATCATTGGCAAAGGGAACGATTCATAATCGAATCTTAGAGTATATTGGCCTTACGGATATTAGAAAAGAAATTCTATATATGGTTGCAGACAAGGAAATTGCCTATCAGGCACTGGATAAATTAAATGAGGAATATAAGTTTAATAAACCAAATCATGGCATAGCATATACAACCTCGGTTCGTGCAGCGATGGGAATGAGATGCTATCATTGTGATCAAATAAATGAGGAGAAAGGGGAAGAAGAGACTATGTATAAGGTGATTACTATCATTGTTGATAAAGGGAAAGCTGAGGATGTGGTTGAAGCGGCTACAAAGGCAGGCTCAAAGGGTGGTACCATCATGAATGGAAGAGGGTCTGGAATCCATGAAACCAGCAAACTGTTTTCCATGGATATTGAACCGGAAAAGGAGATTGTAATAATACTATCTGAAACAGCCATGACAGAAGCCATTGTAACCTCAATCAGAAAAGATTTGAATATGGACGAACCGGGAAAGGGTATTATCTATGTTCAGGATGTCAATGCAACTTATGGAATTTATAAATAACTTTTACTATGCAACGGAAAAATGGTACTATTAGAAAAACCAATCAAGCAACGGATGCAGATTTTTCGCTCCAGGCTGGAGCATGTTCCATGAAATACAGTTAAAGTCTGTACCGGGAGCTGCATCAGTTGTATAATAGGCGAAAACTGTTTAATTCTATTGTATGAACAGGAAGAGCGATTTGATTCAATTATATGAATAGGAAGAGTTATTTGATTCTATTGCAAAGGAGTAAGCAAGAGATTATGGAGAAGCTGGCTGTATTTTTACGCGGTGTCAATGTGAATGGGATTAATATGAAGATGGAGGAATTGAGAGCTGTAATGGAAGCAATGGGTTATCAGGAGGTGAAGACGATACTGGCCTCCGGCAATGTGGTGCTCACCACAGAGGAGGGTATATCCTGCGAAAGCCATAAAAGCAGGATAGAAGCAGAGCTAAGTGCTCATTTTGGATATGAAGCCTATCTTATTCTCAAAACCGCGCAGCAAATTCATGAGATTATTGCGGAAGCTATGACTCACACTGTACCGGAAGGCTGCCATCACTATATTCTCTTAAGCAAAGACAATACCATTGGTGAGCAGCTTCAGAACTTGTTTAACACCTGCAGCAAGGCAGAACAGGAGCAGCTTCTTTTAGGGTACCATGGCATCTATTGGATTGTTCCAAAGGGAAATACTCTGGAATCGGAGTTTGGCACCCAGATACTTGGTAAAAAGGTATGGAAAAGCAGCTTGACCTCAAGAACAATAAATACAATACAAAAACTGGCAAAGCATTTAAATTAATCAGCCTGCCTGCTGCAAAAGGTCAGTTTAATTTGTCCTTTCTTTGAATTTACATGGTACCTTATCGAATATGGACAATAATTAACAGTAATTCCGGTTGGGAGATGGAATAGTAATGAGGAATTCTGCTTGGAAGAAGAATAATCGCCGTGAGATACGGCATACCTTAGGTCGTTATATTGCGATTCTTATTATTATCGCTCTTGGAGTAGGATTTTTCTCCGGGCTTAAGATCACCAAAGAAGCAATGATAAAAACAGGGGATACCTTTGTAAAAGGCTCCAATATGTATGATTACCGTCTGTTATCAACCCTCGGATTAACCAAGGAGGATGCGGAGATAATTCGCAGGTTGGAAGGCGTTACGGCTGCGGAGCCAGCCATTTATGCAGATTTCATCACGGATTTTAATAAATCCTCGGATATTATTCTGAAAGCTCATTCAATGACTGAGCAGATCAATCGGCTGAATATTACCGCAGGAAGAATGCCGGAAGCAGACAGGGAATGTGTTGCCGATGCACTTTTGTTTACAGCGGAAGACATCGGAAAGACCATTCGGATCTCTGACAAAAATAGTGGGGATACACGGGAGTGCTTTACTTACCAGGAATACACCATTGTTGGGTTGTGTAACTCGGTGAACTATATGTATCGCAGTGACCGGGGAACTACAAAATTAGCCGGCGGGTCGGTGGCTGGCTTCATTTATCTTCCAAAGGGAGGTTTTTCGGTTGATTATTACAATGAAATCTATGTCACGGTTAAGGATAATGAGGGATTAATATTCAGTGAGGATTACGAGTCTGCCGTTTCGGCAATGGAACAGCCGTTGACGGATACCTTGAAGGAGCGGGCCGAACTACGTTATCAGGGAATAGTAAGTGAAGCAAATGACAAGATAAAGGAAGCTCAAGGGAAATACGATACTTCTAACAAAGAATATCTTGATAAAAAAGCAGAAGCAGAGTCAAAATTAAAGGAATCCAGTCAAAAGCTCCAGGATGCCAAGGCTGAAATTGCCTCCAACGAGAATAAGTTAGAGGATGGAGAAAAGCAGATCAGAGAAGGAGAGCGTACCTATCAAGCCTCCCTGGCGGACTATAATGCTTCCAAAGAAAAATATCAACAAAAAAAGCAGGAAGCCTTGAATACTCTGCAGAAGCAGCAAGAGGAGATTAACAGTAATCGGAGTAAGGTAAGCGAGGCGCGAAAGCAAATAGAAGATAGCGGAGTAATCGAGAAATACAACACCTTAAAGCAATCACAAAACACCTTAAAAGCAGCCCTTGCAGGTATTACGGATACTGAAAATCCACAATACAGCACATATCAGGAGCAGCTGCGCCAGGTGGAGGAAGGTCTTGCTCAGATAGAAGCAACTAACGTTATAGAGCAATATCGGACCTTAACAAGTTCTCTGGAGCAGCTTGACACGGCGCAAGCACAGCTGGATACTGCCAAGAGTCAGGCGAAAGCCCAATTTGAAGAGACAGAGAAGCAGCTGGGCGTGGCAAAAGAACAGTTGGCAAGCGCCAAGAGGACACTTGAGAAGCATAAGCAGGAGGTGGGCGAAGGCAGAGAAGCCTTAAGCAAAGCAAAAGAGGATTATGAAGCTGGATTAACTAAGTATGAGGAAGCTAAAGCCGAGGCGCAAGAAAGCTTAAAAGCTGGAGAAGAGAAGCTTTCTGACGCAAAGGAGAAAATTTCAACTGCCAAGGCTGATATTGACAGCCTTGAGGAACCGACCTGTTATGTTCTGGATCGAAGCTTGAATACCGGTTATGCCTGCTTTAAGAATGATTCTTCTGTAGTAGAAGGAATAGCAAAGGTATTTCCTTTCTTCTTCTTCCTGGTTGCAGCTTTGGTTTGCAGTACAACGATGACCAGAATGGTAGATGAGCAACGAACGCAGATTGGAACGCTAAAAGCTCTGGGTTATAGCAATTGGAGAATTGCCTGGAAATATGTTTCCTATTCTGGAAGCGCGGCGATTCTGGGCTGTATTCTTGGGTTTTTTGCTGGTACGCGTCTATTTCCCTTTGCCATATGGCAGGCCTATAAGATGCTTTATAGTTTCGCAGAGATTCAATATGTCTTTAACGGTACCCTGGCATTTTTTATGCTTTTGATCGCCCTGCTCTGCTCTGTTGGTGCAACCTATGCTGCCTGCCAAACAGAGCTAAGGCAAATGCCTGCGCAGCTCATGCGTCCCAAGGCGCCAAAAGCCGGAAAACGTATCTTTTTGGAATACCTTCCGTTTCTGTGGAGCAGTCTCAGCTTTCTGCACAAGGTATCCATCCGCAATATTTTGCGTTATAAAAAGCGTCTGATTATGATGATTCTCGGAACTGGAGGGTGTATGGCGCTTTTGTTAGCGGGGCTTGGATTAAATGATTCTATTAGCAATATTGCGGATGATCAATTCGGTAAGATAATGATGTATGATTATACCATATCCTTTCCGCAAGCGCAGTCAAAGGAGGAGCGGGAAAAGTTTCAGACAGATACGGATAAGCTCCTTTCTGAATGTGTATTTGTGTGTACAGAAACCTATGAGGTTGCGAGAAAAGGTGGCACTCAGAAGGTTAATGTAGTGGCAACGGATGATCCGGATATAAGCAAGGTAATTGGCCTTCATTATAAGGGGAATGCGGTTGCCTTTCCAAAGAAGGGCTATGTAGCTATTAATGACCGGTTGGCAGAAACTACGGGAGTTAAGCTAGGGGAGGAACTAACCCTTAATTTAAATAATACAGAGACCTATACGGTAGTGATTGGCGGGATTTTTAAGAATTATGCCTTTAATTACATGTATATGAGCGGTGAAACCTATCGTGAGATTTTTCATAAGGCACCGGCCTATCAAATCGCTTATGCCACTACGGATTCAGATCAGATCTATGACGTATCTGCAAAGCTGATGAAGGATTATGGAGTCTCCAATGTGAATGTAACCGCGGATACCAGGGAACATGTAACCAATATGATGAGCAGTCTGAACTATATTGTATGGCTGGTGATTGCCTGTGCCTGTGCCCTTGCCTTTGTAGTAATGTATAATCTGAGTAACATTAATATAACGGAGAGGAACAGGGAGATTGCTACCATTAAGGTACTGGGCTTTTATCCCTTGGAAACGCATAGCTATGTTTTTCGAGAGAATGTCGTGATTACCATAATAAGTGCTATCTTTGGACTTCCGGCGGGAATTTTTCTCCACCGATTTGTAATGGAGCAGATTAAGATAGAAGCAGTCTCCTTCAATATCCAGATACTACCCAAGAGCTATCTCTATGCTCTGCTGGTAACTTTTGGTTTGACGATATTGGTCAATGTGATCTTAATTCGCAAAATTGATCGTATTCATATGGCGGAGTCACTAAAATCCGTAGAATGATGCGGAATCAAATTGGGATAAAGCCTAATAAATTATTAAAAAGCTGCGGTGAAGCAACAGAAATAGGTTGCTTCATTGCAGCTTTTTAATAGTCGTTATGACGTCCAAAATCAGGTTGAATTAAGAATAATGATAATTTTTACTTTTGGAAGCCGTGGCATTTTGGCAAATTGATGCCAGAGGACAAATTGATTATGTGCTTTTGTACAAGTATTTTTTGTGCTAAACAGAATATACTAACTGTTGTAAGTTTGCTGGACATCGGATGCAGGATGCGAAGTACTCTGAATTTCATATTAACTGACGTCCAACCGCTAGGAAATCGGATGTGAAAATAGATCATTATTTTCACTAATTGTAATTTGCTTACAGGATGCTCAAAGCTGAATGTGAAAATATTTTTATTTTCACACTAACGGACATTCGGCCTTTAGGCCGCTCAATTCCGGATGTGAAATGCGCTGCATTTCATACTAATTCCTAGCCCTGCTGTAATCGGTTAATATTGTTCAGAATGAGAAGCATATCACTGTCATTCAGTGTTTTCAGACCCTCAATCGCTTTTTGTATCAGCTCAGGATGAGTAACTTTTTCATCAAAAAATTCTACTGGTGTAATATCAAAATACTCACAAATTGCGAAGAGTTCTTTCAGAGGTGGCAAAGATTTCCCTGAGGTAATGTTGTAAATATAACCTCTGCTATGCCCCAATTCATAACTCAACTTATATTCCGATAACCCTTT
Organism: Bacillota bacterium; assembly: GCA_023392995.1. Lineage (GTDB taxonomy): Bacteria > Bacillota > Clostridia > Lachnospirales > Lachnospiraceae > Mobilitalea. The sequence continues at coordinate 5,382 of JAEWMZ010000173.1, read as the reverse complement.
TTGTAATCTTAATTGCGTAATGCGTTCGCGTACATATTTTTCATATTCATGTACTGCCAAATTAATCACCTCCAAAAAGTATCATAGTTGATAAAGCAAAATAATTAATCCAAGCATATATGTTGTTGTACTTGCACTAGTCTAGAAATATATGTTATAATCATTTATTATATAGATTAACTAGGATATTATACCTGTTCACATCGAATATGGTTGGATGTTAACATATTTAAGTGTTATTTAAGTAATAATATTCGAATAATCAGTATGAAACCGAGGGTACGGATGAAAATGAATTTTAATAGTATTACACAAGCAGTCGCATCTGTTGGTATGCTGCAAAAATATTATTCGGTAGTAAGAATCAGGGATACGAGCAGCAGACGGATACTTTACGAAAATGAAAATGCAGAAGCAATGCAGGAAGCACCGGAACAGATTTCATTTATTGGTGAGTGTATTCAAGCTGTTGAATTTTGCGTTCAGAAAAAGGACGGAATACTGGAAATTACTACAGCGATACCGATTAGAATCGATAATCAGGTGTGCAGCCTGGAGCTGATTTATCTGGATGATATGAGCGCAAGCGCCGCTTCCTTAGTCCATATACAGCGGTTGGCAATTACCGATGCTCTGACGAATTTATATAACCGAAGATTTATCGATGAACAGCTGCCCATTGATTTGGAACGTTCGTTTTCCAATAATGATCCGGTTTCCTTTATTTATACGGATATCGATTATTTTAAGATGATTAATGATAGATATGGTCATATTACAGGCGATAATATTTTGAAGGAGGTTGCGGATGTTTTTCTAAAGAATGTTCGCAGGAAGGATGGCTGGGTTGCGCGCTACGGCGGGGACGAGTTTTTGATTTGTCTGCCGGAAATCAACCATAATTTAGCGGGTAAGATGGCAAATCGTCTGTGTCATTGTGTAGAAACCAGAAGGCCGATTATCAATGGTGAGAGCATCAGAATTACCTGCAGCTTTGGAGTTATAACTGTGAATAAAGAAAATGGAGTTCATTCGATTGACCAGGTTATAGAGCTGATGGATAAAAAGCTTTATCAGGCAAAGAGCAGGGGAAGGAATCAAGTTGTGACCTAGGGCATGTCTGTAAACTCATTGTAGCGCTCGGAATGCCCTATTTTGGTATCCTGCGTTGCGATTTTGGGAACCTAGCACTAGGTGAAAGATAAATAGAGAAAGCTAGATAGAGAAGTATAAATAGAGAAAGACAAATTGAAAGCTAGATATAGAATGATAAAATCTCAGGAAACTGCTGTGGAGGCTGACCTGAGATTTTTTGGTTTGAAAAAAGCTGTCGCAAAAACGGTTCTTCGAATAGAGTTAGCTTGCCACGCAGCACGAGAGTGCATTGTGACAAGCTAATCCTATTCGAAGAGCAATATTGTGAGACAGCCATTGATATGTAATTATTTTTCAGAAGTAATTGAGTTGTTCACTCGTTCCACAAACATACGCCGGATACCCGCATATTCTCCCAGGCCCTTCAAATTGCAGACGACTTCATAACCTTCCTCTTCAAAGACTGATTTCCAGGAATCTTCTTCGTCACCAGCAATATCATTATTGGCGTGATCTCCGGCGACAATCATCAGAGGGTATAAAGCGATTTTTTTAAGGCTTTTTTCAGCTAGAACCAGCTTTTTTACAGTTTCAAGATCAGGGTAGCCCTCCACAGTTCCGATAAAAATATTATCATAGCCCATATCCTTTATCCGATAATCCAGGGCAGCATAGGCAGAATTTGCATAATGGTCAGTGCCGTGTCCGATTAGTATAACTGCAGTTTCCTCTTGCTTTACTTCTGGAATCTCCGGAAGGATTGCTTCTGCCAATGAAGTATAATCTTCAATGGAGGTAAGGAGCGGAGTGCCGATGCGCAGTATGGAAAAGCTGCCTTTGTAAGGTGTTATCAGGCCGAGCATTTCCTCATATTCAAAGCCATTCATGACGTGAGTAGGCTGAATGATTACGGTACCATAGCCTTCCATAACCAGATGGCACAGAGCTTCGTCCACATTATCAACCTGGACTCCGTCTCGCTTTTTAAGCTTGTTAATAATCATGCGGCTGGTAAAAGCTCTTCTTAGGGTATAATCCGGATAAGCTGCGGCTACAGCTCCTTCAATTGCACCGATGGTCTTTTCACGATTATCATTATAGCTTGTACCAAAGCTGACCACCAGAATTGCCTTTTTTGAAAGATCACCTTTTACATTTTCCTTGGTCTGAATATTTAAATTGTTTAATGTCATAATAATTTCCTCCATTTACTGCCGAGGCAGTAGATTAGTTTCGTAAGTGACAATCACCGTCCGGAGCAAGCAAGGCGGCTTAGAATAAGGCTTGCTAAGGTCTTCGGAGGATCATGTACAACAAAAAGTTTAGTCAACAAATGATTCGATTTTATTACACGATTATATTTTTTGCTGTGATAAATGTCAAGACGAACTTAAAAATCTTTATATTTGTATGCAAAATGCCAAATGCAAACTTGACAGTTGGAATTGATATTGTTAATATGGGATATGGAGTTCAGGTTTTCATATCGAATTGCTAGGATATGGAATTAAAAGGGAATGCGGTGCGAATCCGCAGCAATCCCATTGCTGTATTTACGGAGTACACTTTCATGATTTTAATAATCAGCCACTGGTAGATCTGGGAAGGCGAAAGTGTATTAGGATGTATAAGTCAGAAGACCTGCCTGAATTTGTCAATGGCAATTCTGTGAGGACGGAATATGTTATATTTATCTTGAGTAGAAGTGGGTACAGCTGGGTATTTATACCTTTTTACATTTTATATACCTTTTTCAGATAAGATATTTATGCGTCGGGTAGCCTTATAGTTGCTAATAACTAGGGGCTATTTTTTATTCCCCAAAAGGAGGTGCGGCGGTGGAGGAATACATTGTAAAGGATAACAAAAAGCTAAGATATGGCTACACCACCGGTTCTTGTGCTGCCGCAGCAGCGAAAGCAGCAGTCAGGATGCTTTTAGAGCAGAGAACGACAGATCAAGTATCTTTAATGACACCCAAAGGCATGTTGTTGAACCTTACAGTACTGGAGGCGAAGGTTACGCAGCTGGAAGCCAGCTGTGGGATTCGAAAGGATGCAGGAGACGATCCGGATGTTACGGATGGAATTATGGTTTATGCGTCTGTCAGTAAACAGCTGGAACCGGGAATTGTACTGGATGGCGGACTTGGGGTCGGAAGAGTGACTAAGAAAGGCTTAGAGCAGCAACCGGGTGAAGCAGCCATTAATAAGATTCCAAGAAAGATGATAAAGGAAGCTGTCATGGAGGTTATGGAGGATCTGGATTATCCGGGAGGGTTGAAGGTCATCATATCCATTCCCCAGGGAGTCGAGATTGCGAAGAAAACATTTAATCCCAGACTTGGAATTGAAGGTGGAATCTCAGTACTTGGAACCAGTGGAATTGTGGAGCCGATGAGTGAAGAAGCGTTAAAAGAAACCATCCATCTAGAGATCCGAATGCTCAAAGCGTCGGGAAAGACCTTCATGTTATGTTCACCTGGAAATTATGGTGTGGATTTTGCAAAGGAGACCTTAGGACTTGATCTGGAGAATGCGGTCAAATGCAGTAATTATATTGGAGATACCATTGATTATGCAGTACAGGAAGGGCTTGACGGGGTGTTGCTGATCGGACATATCGGGAAGCTGGTGAAGCTGGCGGCTGGTATCATGAATACTCATTCCAGGCATTCCGATGGTCGGATGGAAATTCTTACCGCTTATGCGGCGATGGCAGGCGGAGACTCGAAGCTGTTAAAAAAGCTTATGACAGCAAATACAACAGAAGAGGCCTTGGAATATATCAGGGAAGAGGGGCTGTTAGAAGCTGCCATGGAGTTGATTATGGAGCGGATTTATTTTTATTTAAATAAACGAGCTTATGATAAGTTGAAACTGGGAGCAATTACCTTTTCTAATCAACTGGGTTTGCTTGGAAAAACGAAAGGAGTAGAAGAACTATTATGGTACATTTCGTAGGAGCCGGTTCAGGTGCGGAAGACCTGATTACGGTAAGAGGACTTAAGCTGCTGCAGGAGGCAGATGTAATCATATATGCTGGATCGCTGGTGAATCCGGGGTTGTTGAAGAATAAGAAGGAGAGCTGTACGGTTCATAACAGCGCTTACATGACGTTGCAGGAAGTGATTGACGTGATGAAAGCTGCGAAGGAGCAGGGGCTGATGACAGTACGATTACATACAGGAGATCCCTGCCTTTACGGTGCCATCCATGAGCAGATGGAGCAGCTGGATGAGCTGGGAATCAAATATGATGTTTGCCCCGGGGTCAGCTCTTTTTGCGGAGCAGCGTCGGTACTGAATCTGGAATATACCTTGCCGGATGTATCCCAGAGTGTGATTATTACCCGCATGGCGGGAAGGACTCAGGTTCCGGAGAAGGAAAGCATTCAGTCCTTTGCTGCACATCAGGCGACTATGGTAATCTTTTTAAGTACAGGATTATTGAAAGAGCTGTCGGAACAGTTAATCGAAGGAGGTTATACTGCGGATACGCCGGCGGCAATTGTATATAAGGCGACCTGGGAGGATGAGAAGAAATTTATCTGTACCGTAGGGACACTGGAGCAGACAGCCAGAGAGAATCAGATTACGAAAACGGCACTTATGATTATCGGTGATGTCGTTTCACCGGCGGCTTACAGTAAATCAGAGCTTTACAGCCCGGCGTTTTCAACGGAGTTTCGAAAAGCAACCGAGTAGAGAGAGGTGCTATGAAGAAGATCAGTATCGTAAGCTTTACCAGAAATGGAACAGAGCTTTGTTATAGAGTAACTTCTGAGTTAAAAAGCCTTGAATATGAAGTCGCAGCCTTTGCGATGGAGAAGCATATTCAGGAGTGTAAGAGAGGAAGTGCCATAGAAGCGAACATAAAGCCTCTAAGTGGAAAGCTTAAGATGTGGACAGAGGAGCAGTTCAAGACGGCGGACGCTATTATATACATCGGTGCGACGGGGATTGCGGTAAGAGCAATAGCACCTTATGTAAAAAATAAGTCAAGTGATCCGGCGGTGATTGTCCTTGATGAAAAGGCGAACTTTGTCATTCCGCTTCTATCAGGGCATATTGGCGGTGCCAATGAGCTTGCAATTCAGCTCGCATCAAGCCTTCATAGTGTGCCGGTGATCACAACTGCCACTGACTTAAATGGGCTGTTTGCAGTGGATGTATTCGCGGTTAAGAATCATTTATTTATTGCAAATATGGAATTTGCAAAAAGAATTTCTGCAGCAGTCCTAAAGCATGAGGAGGTTGGCATAGCCAGTGATATTGAATTAAAGGGT
>JAEWMZ010000163.1 GCA_023392995.1 Bacillota bacterium | reverse complement strand
TAGAATTCAAAGCAGACATTATTCAGAAAAAATTAAAAGAGATTGCTTTTTTAAATAAGAACATACTCATTCAGTTTAGTGACCACAATACAGGGATCACAAAGACCTATCAGGAAGAATACGGTATTAAAAGTTTTGTATCCTATCTCACCAGAGAGATGGAAAAGATCCATGACGAGCCCATCTACCTGGAAGGAAAAAGCGGCGAGATTGAAGTCGAGCTTGCTCTGCAGTATACCGACAGCTATTCCGAGCAGATTAATGCTTACTGTAATCGAATCAATGTAGTAGATGGTGGTACCCTGGTGACGGGTTTTAAGACCGGTCTTACCCGTGTGATTAATCAATATGCCAGGGAACTGAATTACTTAAAGGAGAAGGATGAGAATTTCGATGGTAAGGATATTCGAAATGGTCTTGTAGCCATTGTATCCATCAAGCATCCCGACCCACAGTTTGAAGGACAAACGAAAACTAAGCTGGGAAATACGGATGCAAAGAGTGCCGTGGATGATGTCTTCTCCTCCGAATCCCAGCTTTATCTGGACAAGCATATCGAGGTGCTGAAAAGCATCCTGGACAACTCCTTAAAGTCCTTCAACGCAAGGCGTGCCAGCGACAAGGCAAGGGTTGCCGTATTAAAGCAGTTAAACGATGTGGATACCAGGAGCAAACTTGCCTCCTGCTCCTCCAAAAAGCCGGAGGAATGTGAGTTATATATCGTCGAGGGTGATTCTGCCGGCGGAACCGTAAAGACAGCCAGAAACCGCCGCACCCAGGCTGTGCTTCCCCTGAGAGGCAAGATCCTGAACGTAGAGAAAGCCACTCTGGAAAAAATTCTTGTAAATAATGAGATAAAGTCAATGATCGCTTCCTTTGGCTGCGGAATCGGGGATGAATTTGATCTGTCAAAGCTTCGTTATGATAAGATAATCATATTAACGGATGCCGATGTGGATGGCGCCCATATTAGTACGCTCTTGCTAACCTTCTTCTACCGCTTTATGCCGGAATTAATCTTGGAGGGTAAAGTATATCGCGGTATGCCGCCTTTATATAAGGTTGAATATGAAACCACCGAAAAAAACAAGAAGGTAAAAAAATCCGAATATCTTTATGACGACTTCGCCCTAGAGAAATTCCGTAAAATAGAGGGCAATAAAATTCTTAACCTTCAACGCTACAAAGGACTCGGTGAGATGGATGCCCATCAGCTCTGGGAAACCACCCTTGATCCAGAAACCCGTATTATGGCTCAGATTGAAATCAGCGATACCGTGGAGGCAGACGAAATTACCACCGTCTTAATGAGTAATAATGTTCCTCCCAGACGAAGCTTTATTATGGAAGAGGCTAAATATGCAAAAATCGATATCTAATAGATTGACAGGTTGGAGGTTATATCACAATGAATAGAACAAGCGATCAGATCATCCAATTGGATTATTCTGAACAAATGAAAAATAGTTACCGCGATTATGCCATGAGCGTTATCATCGCCAGAGCCTTACCGGACGTCAGGGACGGTTTAAAGCCGGTACAGCGAAGAATCCTGTACTCCATGATTGAGCTCGGTTTAGAGCCTACAAAGCCCCACAGAAAGAGTGCCCGTATCGTCGGAGACACTATGGGTAAGTACCATCCCCATGGGGACTCCTCCATCTATGATGCCCTGGTTCGTATGACAGAGGATTACTCCTTAATGCTGCCCTTGGTGGATGGTCATGGGAACTTTGGCTCCATTGATGGTGACGGAGCTGCGGCAATGCGTTATACAGAAGCACGCTTATCCCCCCCAGCTATGGCCTTACTGGATCACCTGGAAAAAGGGCTGATTGAATTCCAGCCTAACTTCGACGACAGTGAAAAGGAGCCGACCGTTTTACCTGCTATGATTCCCAATCTATTAATTAACGGAACGACAGGCATTGCTGTAGGTATGGCAACCAATATTCCGCCTCATAATCCGGATGAGGTAATTAACGGCACCATAGCCTTAATGGACAATCCTGATATTACCGTAGAAAAGCTGATGCAGTACATACCGGCTCCTGACTTTCCTACCGGTGGTACCATCATTAACCAGGATGATCTTCTATCCCTTTATGAGACCGGAGAAGGAAAGATCCGGGTTCGTTCCAAAGTAGAGATTGAAAACGGTGACAATGGCCGTAAAAATATTGTAATTACGGAGATCCCATACACCATAGCCGGCAATAAGACAAAGCTGGTGGAGGGTCTGGCAACCCTGATGAAGGACAAGGTCTTTGATGAGATTTATGATATTCGAGACGAATCCTCCAAGGAAGGCATTCGTGTGGTTATTGAAGTGAAGAAAGACCGGGATATCAATAACCTGTTAAACGGTTTATACAAAAAATCCGGCATGGAGGATACCTATTCCGCTAATCTACTGGCTGTAAAGGATCAGCAGCCCATTACCTTTAACTTAAAATCAATTCTAAGTGAATTCGTTCATTTTCAGGTTGAGCTTTACACAAAGGAATATCACTATCTTCTCGATAAGGCATTAAAACGGCTGGAAATTGTGGGCGGCTTGATTAAGGCTACGGATGTCATTGATTTAATTATTGAAATCCTGCGCGGCAGCACCTCCATCAAACAGGCAAAGAGCTGTCTGATCGAAGGAAATACCCTCGGTATCAAGTTCAAATCCGCAGAATCAGAGCACGCTGCCGGACAGCTTGATTTTACCGAACGCCAGGCGGATGCAATTCTGACAATGCAGTTAAGTAAATTGATCGGTTTGGAAATCCTAAAGCTCCACGACGAGAATACGGAGCTGATGAACTCCATTGAAGAATATAAAAAGATTCTTGGAGATACGAAGGAACTATATAAGGTCATCAAATCCAAGCTAAAGGAATATAAAAAGCTCTTCCATAGAGAGCGTAAAACTATGTTGGCGAACGCCACGATTAAGGATTATGTAGAAGAAGTTAAAATAGAGGATCTTTATATTATGATGGATCGCTTCGGCTATACCAAATCCGTGGACGTGGCAAGCTACTCCCGAGCTTCAGAGGATAATTTAAAGGAATACGTAACAATTATTCAGATGAAGAATACGGATCGGCTTTGTCTATTTACCGCTGAGGGTAATATGTATCAGGTAAAGGCTGAAAATATACCACGATGCAAGATGAAGGATAAGGGTGTGCTGATTCATAATCTATGTAAATTAAACAAAGAGAATATTATCCTAGCCACCTCCTTTGAACAGCTCTTTGAATCCCAGCTTCTATTTACAACAAAGCTTGGCTACATCAAACAGGTATCGGGTGCTGAATTTGAAACCAACCGAGCCCAGATCGCTTCCACAAAGCTGGAGGATAAGGATGAGCTGATTGGCATTCATCTGCTGAGTGCCGGTGAAGTGCTGGCAGGTAACCTTAAAGTAATTATATTAACCGAGAAAGGCTTATCTCTTGGCTTTATGCTCTCAGAGGTAAGTGAACTTAAGAAGACCAGCCGGGGTGTAAAGGCAATTACCTTGGAGAAGAATGATGTCGTATGTTATACAACTGCTCTCGATCCGAATATAGAAACCTTTACTTACAAGGACAAGGCGCTGAGTGCAAAGAAGGTTCGAAACCGCAAGCGCGGTGATAAAGGGCAAAAGGCGCAGCTGTGATCCTTTCGATTAAGGAAATGAGGCGTATGGATATTGAGTGGTATGTATGTTGGGTATTAAGTATTTTCAGGCAATAAGTTTATTCAGCAATAAACGTATTCAGTAGTAAGCCTTGTTTAGAAATAAGCATATTCACCAGTAAGCTTATTCAGTAGTAAGCCATACTCAGCAATAAGCCATACTCAGCAATAAGTATATTCAGCAATAAATATATTCAGCAACAAGTATAACTACGCTCCAGACACGGGTGGATTAGCAATGCTATCATAACCCGTCTGGAGCTTTTTCATATAATGACACAATCACCCGCTGTAACCCATACTACCAAGCATTCTTATGTATTCTTTCTGTGATTGAATATTCCTTTTGCTCTATGTAAGAAGCCTTTTCACTTGCTTTCCCTACCGCTATAAAACACGGCATAAGATAATCTTCCGGGAAATTTAATACTTTTTTTGCCCATTCTCCCTCATTTCCTAAAGGGATACGTAAAGCAGATACATATCCCTCGGCCGTTATCGCTAATAACATATTCTCGATACAACACCAAATGGACGCAAAACTATTCAAGTTAGAAAGATGATCTGGTCGCAATATATTCGTTTTTTGCCTCATTAATGGAACAATCACGCAAGCTGCTTCCGCGAACATTTGATATTGTTTGGGTATCGCATCTTTATACGCATTCTGCTGACAAGTATCATTCAAGTTCCAGTCTCGTAATATTGCCTCAATTTCCTCATTGGATATTTCCTCTGGTATTTTATTGATTAATTTAACAACCATATTCTTATCCTGAATAACAATAAAATGCCAGTCTCTCATATGGTCATTCGTAGGTGCTTTCATTCCTGCCGATATAATTCTATCAATGACTTCATTATCTATCGATCCCATTTCAAAATCTCTAATTGTTCTTCTTGCATTAATTACATCATAAAAACCTTTCAAAGTACTACCTCCATCGCTTAGTTGTTATTCGTCTGCCTGGAATAAAATAATTTATAATGATTCTTTTTTGCGCCAAACAAATAATAGTCTGCTTTTTCTGATTTGCCCTTCACCCAAAAGAGTTATTTCATAGAATAGACTAGATAAAATAGCTGCTACGGTTTCAAGCAAATTATACATTCTTCGTGAATACTCCCCATTTACCTAATGCATCCTCAGCCTAGCAAAAATAGGTCTCACAAGTAGTATGAACGTCTGCGAATAAAAATCATTTGAAGCTTGTACTGATCTTTCATTTTCTCCTCCGTTCCTGAGCATGTCTTCTGTTAGCTTTGATCAGTGATTTCTGAAATATTCTGTCGCTGCCATCCTTATTTGAG
>JAEWMZ010000158.1 GCA_023392995.1 Bacillota bacterium | reverse complement strand
GTTTTTATCTTTTCTATGCAGTCTGTTTTATAATTTTTGGACGTATGAGGTCGAGCGGATTGTTTTGGAGGAAGGGGATTGGCAGGGACGTATTACCGGAGAGATAGACGAAGAGGATTTGCTCACTATACAGAATTTTACGAATGTAAAAAGTACTGTTGTCAATGAAGAATTGTCAAAAAATCATGAAACAGTGGTAGATGTTTACTTTCAAAATGCAAGAACGATTTTTCGAGATATGCCATTGATTATAGAGCGGCTGGGTTTAGAGGAAGATGCAGCTACATATCATTTACTACTTTTGTCCAGGTATTTCATTCATGATCCACAGGACCAAGACCCCCCACTTATGTTGGCATTTTATCTGGTGGTACTGATCTTCGTTTCGCTTTCCTTGATATTGATTATACGCAATTCCTTTGCGGTTTCCATGAGTGCGAGAATTCATCAGTTCGGTATCTTTTCCAGCATTGGAGCTACTCCGGGACAAATTCTGATTTGTCTGATGCAGGAGGCAGCTGTACTTTGTGGGGTGCCGATTTTATTTGGAAGTTTATTGGGAATTGCGCTCTGTTTTGGAGTATATCAGGGGGCAAATAGTATAGCAGCGGATGTGGTGGGTCGGCATGAGGCGATTTTTCAATATCATCCGACAATATTTGTAATTACTCTCCTGTCTTCGGTTTTAACAATACTTTTTTCTGCATGGCTGCCTGCAAGAAAGTTAAGCAGACTGACACCGCTTCAAGCCATTCGTAATGTGGGCGGATTACAGTTAAAGAGGAAAAAACATTCCCGTATTTTGTCATTGTTATTTGGAATGGAAGGGGAGTTGGCGGGGAATGCACTGAAGGCACAGAAAAAGGCTTTGCATACATCCACGATATCCCTGACGCTTTCTTTTTTAGGCTTTACAATGATGCTCTGCTTTTTTGCCCTTACGGGCATCAGTACAAAATATACTTATTTTGAAAGATATCAAGATGCATGGGATGCAATGGTAACAATAAAGGATACAAAGATAGAGAATTTCAGACTGACGGAGGAATTACAGGGGTTGGAAGGAGTAAAAGATTGCATCGTGTATCAGAAAGCAGTAGCCGTAACTCCTGTTTCAGAGGAATGGCAAAGTGAGGAGTTGACCGCATTAGGCGGTCTGGGAGCTGTTGTGGGGACATCTGCACCCAAGAAAGGAGATTCCTGGCTAGTAAAGGCTTCTGTTGTCATACTGGATGATGCAGGATTTACAGAATATTGTGAACAAGTTGGTATAAAGCCCCGGCTTGACGGAACGATTATTTTGAATCAAATCTGGGACAGCTTGAACAGCAATTTCCGTTATAAAAGAAATGTTCCGTATGTGAAGGAAGACCGGAGGACAGTCGTTTTGCAGAATGGAGGACAAGGGGGAGAAAAAGTGGAAATTCCTGTACTTGCTTATACCCAGGTAGTACCCATTTTGAGGGAAGAGTATGACAACTATTCCATGGTGCAGTTTATTCCAATGTCATTATGGAAGAAAATATCGGGACAGATAGAAGGCGTTGAAGCAGATACCTATGTCCGGATACTGGCCAGAGAAGGGGCTACGCTTGCAGAATTAGATGTGATTGAAGAAAACATATCGCAGCTTGTTGGCCGGACGTATGAAATAGAGAGTGAGAACCGAATTGAGGATAAAATTACAAATGATAAGATGATAAGTGGATATAAGCTGATTATTGGCGCACTTTGTTCCTTGCTAGCGGTTATCGGAATCTCAAATGTGTTTTCCAATACACTAGGATTTCTGCGTCAAAGAAAACGGGAATTTGCTCAGTATATGTCTGTGGGTTTGACACCGGCGGGTATGCGGAAGATGTTTTGTATTGAAGCGTTAGTTATTGCAGGACGTCCGATTCTGATTACGCTACCTTTGACGGTGGTATTTGTGGCATTTGCTGTCAAGGCGAGTTATTTAAATCCGATGGAATTCGTATTAGAAGCCCCTATTGTTCCAGTTATACTGTTCAGTCTGGCTATCTTTGGTTTTGTTGCTATAGCCTATTATATCGGTGGTAAAAGGGTGCTGAAATACAGTCTGGTAGACGCTTTGCGCAATGATACTTTGGCATAAAGTGAATTTCTATGTATGGGAGATTGATATGTTCCTTTGGCTGAGAGGGATATTGTTTTTCGCAATATCCCTTTTAAAGTGCTGAACAGAAAACACTTGAAAAGTAATGTCGCGGAGCTTATAAATCCGGTGTAAGAAGAACTTTATTAAAAAGCAGGGAAAAAGCCAGCTCTGCAAAGCTGGCTTATAGAGGGGAGTTATGAAAAAATCTATATAAAAGGTTCTTACTGTCACTTATTTATGTTATGTGATTAGTATAAGCCGAACTTGTGTAATAAATGTTGTCAAACGGTGAAAAAAATGTGAACTTTGGAAGTGGTCCGAAATGAAGAAAATCATTAGTAGATGACTGGGAGATTCGGCAGAAAGCAACCGGAGGTTATGAAATTCTAATTGAGATACATAAAGAATTTAATGAATTTCATTTGCTTCTTGAAGAACATAAAAATGGCAGGCACTGTACCATTTAGTAGATTAGTATCGAATAAGGAATGTGATATTCTTACAGAGAATTCCTCTATAATCCAAGTGAAAATAAAGATTTCACCCTAATTGACTTTCTTACTTCTTGTTGATAAAATATTATCAAATGGT
>JAEWMZ010000148.1 GCA_023392995.1 Bacillota bacterium | reverse complement strand
ATTATGGCAATATTATCCTTACCGCCATTTTGATTTGCATGCATTACTAATGTAGCTGCCGCTGCTTCCAAATCCTCATTCTCCCTAAGAATTTGTTCGATTGTCTCGTCCTCCAACATATTCGTCAGACCGTCCGAGCACATAAGTACAATATCTCCCTCTTTTAAGCTGACCTCAAAAAAATCCGGTTCAACTTCTTCATTCGCCCCCAAGGCTCTGGTAATAATATTCTTATTCGGATGTACCCTAGCCTCACTACGCTTAATTTCTCCGGTCTTCACCATTGCTTCCACCAGACTGTGATCCTCGGTGATCTGCTTCATCTCATCACGAATGACATAAAGCCTGCTGTCGCCTATGTTCGCGACAAACATTTCCTTGTCCAGTATGGTTGCAACTACAAAGGTAGTTCCCATACCTTCCAAATCGATCTGCCGTCTTGCCTCACCAAGTAAGGCCCTGTTTGTTTCAGCTAAAGCCGCTCGAATCGCCGGGACAGGTGAGACTATATTACTTTCTTCTATCTTTTGTCGAAAAAATTCCACACAGAATCTTGAAGCATAGTCACCCGCATTATGTCCGCCCATACCGTCAGCTACAACAAATAAATTTGGTAGTATACCAACGGCAGTTTCACTGCAATAAACATAATCCTGGTTTATCCTCCGTCGCTCTCCAATATCAGTAATTGAAAATGCTTTCAAGCCTGCACCTCCTAGTTTCTGCAACCGTTAAAGACTTGTTTTGTCTAAATAACTCTTTCTCAATTGCCCACAGGCAGCGTCAATATCCGCGCCCATTTCTCTTCTTATAGTAACATTAATTCTATTTTTTTCAAGTGTAAATTTAAAATTTTGTATTTTTTCGTTCTTAGATTTCTTGTAATTTCGCTCTTTTATTGGATTCACAGGGATCAAATTTATATGACAATTGATACCTTTTACAAGCTTTGCCAGCTCTCTGGCGTGCTCTTCTGCATCATTAATTCCATCGACCAGGCTGTATTCAAAGGTTAGTCTTCTTCCTGTCTTTTCGTAGTAATACTCGAAAGCATCCATCACCTGCGCCAGCTCATATTTTGCCGCCACCGGCATCATGGATTTTCGAATCTCATTATTTGGTGCATGTAAGGATAGCGCCAGGGTTACCGGGAGCCCCTCCTCTGCGAAGGCACGGATTTTATCAGGTATCCCACAGGTTGATACCGTAATATTACGAGCACTGATATTCAAACCCTGAGGATCAATGATCAGCTTCAAAAAGCGAATCAAGTTATCATAATTATCCAAGGGTTCACCGGTTCCCATCACCACAATGTTGGACACTCGTTCGCCGGATAAAGCCTGAATCCGGTAAATCTGATCCAGCATCTCCGAGGGCAGTAAATCTCTTTCCTTACCCCCAATCGTGGAGGCACAGAACTTACAGCCCATCTTACATCCCACCTGAGAAGAAATACAAACGCTATTTCCATGATGATATTTCATGAGAACACTTTCGATCACCCGATCATCCATTAGACGAAACAAATATTTAACGGTTCCATCGGATGCAGAGTGAAGTGCATCCACTTCCTCCAGTGCGGTGATCATAAACTTCTCCTTCAAGGTCTCCCTTAGCTCCCTGGACAGATTGGTCATTTCTTCAAAGCTGGTAACCAGCTTAACATGGAGCCACTCATAGATCTGCTTTGCCCGGAAGGCTGGTAGACCAAGATTCTTTAGCTCCCCTGCAAGTTCTTCAAAATACATTGATTTTATATCTATCTTATCCATATATTACATTGCCTTTCCTGCCGGTTTACGAAACTTAGAGAGAAAGAAACCATCCGTATCATGGATTCCCGGAAGTAATTGCAAATATCCGTCCTTCGTCGTTTCATTGCGTAGCTTGTCTGGAAGAGAATCCTCCAGACTTTCCGGCAACAGCCCCAGATTCTTAATAATCCAATTTCTATTTTCCTGATTTTCACCCTTATTTACGGTGCAGGTGCTAAAAATCAGAACTCCGTTTTCTTTTACATAGTGTTGTGCGACCTTTAAGATCTCTCTTTGCAGCTCCACCAGCTCGCCCAGCTGCTTCTGGGTTAATTTATATTTAAGATCCGCTTTTTTACCGAATACGCCCAGCCCACTGCAGGGCAGATCACAGATTACAACATCCGCCTGACCAATTATGGTCTCATCCCAAGAGGACGCATCCCATACCTTTGTCTCTACATTCGAAAAACCCATTCGCTTGATATTATCCTCAATCAAATTTGTTTTATAAGATGTAAGATCTCTTGCGGATACCTTGTTTGCAATTTCAGCTGCATGCAATGCTTTACCGCCTGGTGCAGCACATACATCCACGACAAAGTCCGAAGCTTTTAACCCAGCGATCTGGCATACCAGCATGGAGCTGACATCCTGAACCGTAAAATTTCCTTTTTGAAAAGCTTCCAGCTTGTCTAAATAATCAAAGTTCTTTATTTTAAAAGCATAGATAAGATATTCGCTTGGCTCTACCGTGATTCCTTCTGCTTCCAGCTCTTGTCGTAATTGCTCCGGTGTTACCTTCTTCTGATTACAACGTATTGTCAGCTCCTTCTCCTTCATCGCTGCCTGGAGAAGCCCTTCTACGATTGCAATATCATATTGCTTTAATAATTCCTGCACCAACCACCCAGGTACGGAATACATAACCTCCAGGTATAAGACCGGTTCCTTGCCCTTATCCGGATATTCCACTTGATTAAGCTTTCTGCTGATACCGCGCAGCACTCCGTTAACAAAGCCGGAAAGACCGGTTAAGCCCCGCTTCTTAGCTATTTTTACCGCCTCATTGCATACCGCGCTGGCCGGTACCTGATCCATCTCCAGGAGCTGATACACACTAAGCCGAAGCAGGTTACGAATGAGGGGCTTCATCTTTTTAATAGGTACATTGGAAAATTGTCCAATGATATAATCCAGTTTCAGATAACTTTTAACCGTTCCCTGAAACATCCTTGAAATAAAAGCTCTTTCCTGCTTATCCAGGCTCTGGTTTGCCTTTAAGGTCTGATTTAAAACCGTATGACTAAACTTCTCTCCTTCCAAAACCTCGAGAAGCATATCCAGGACGATCTCTCTCGTTCCTGCCTGATTAATCGTCACGTCGTCGTCCTCCAAATAGTAAAACTAATCTTAATAATTGCAATATGCTGGCTGCTGCTGCCGCAACATAGGTCAATGCCGCTGCATCAAGCACCTTCTTTGATTGTCCCAGCTCGTCGCCATATAATATTCCAGTCTCACTGAGTCTGGCAATTGCTCTTCTTGAAGCGTTAAACTCCACCGGAAGGGTAATTAACTGGAATAATACCGCTGCAGAAAACAGAATAATACCCAAATTGATCAAAAACTCATTATATCCCATAAAGATACCAAGAATAATCACCGGCCACGCAGACATGGAACCGATATTTGCAACGGGTACCAGAGTACTGCGAAGAATCAGGGGAGCATAGGAGTTCTGATGCTGTAGAGCATGTCCGCATTCATGTGCCGCCACGCCTACCGCTGCCAGCGAATTACTTCCATAGACCGATTCCGATAAACGAAGCACCTTGCTTCTAGGATCATAATGGTCTGTTAAATTACCGGCAACAGCTTGAATCTGTACATCATAAATTCCTGATTCACGCAGGATACGCTCAGCTGCCTGAGCACCCGTAATTCCGGTACGGGTTCTTACCTGTGAATATTTCGCAAAGGCGGATTTCACTTTCGCAGAGGCTGCCAGGGTAATGACAATACCGATGATGACTAATAGATAGGTCCAATCAAAATAGGGATAATAACCATAACCGTAACGCATAATAAAACCTCCATTCTAACCATACACTTTAAGTTAACCGAGTTTCGTGCCAAGTGTAACAGAAAAGCCGCGTAAGAATGAGTCTGCCGGCATTCTCTTCTTGCCTTCCAGCTGCAACTCCTTTACCACCAACAACCCATCCCCGGTCATAATCACAAGGGCATTGTCTCTCACCTGTGCAATCATACCCGGTTCATACTCCTGGAACATATGCGCCTGACCATCTGTCACCGGTTCCGCAGATGCCTGCCAAAGCTTTAAGCTTTTCCCATCTAAGAATGTATATGCACTTGGCCAAGGATTTAATCCACGAATCAACCGTTCTAATTGTTGCGCTGATTTTGTAAAATCCAGCTTTCCCATTTCCTTGCTAATCATCTTAACATAGGTAGCCTTCTCATTATCCTGGGGGGTTCTTGTCACCTCACCGGCTTCCATCTGACGCAAGGCCTTTATTATAGAAGCAGCGCCTTGTACTGCCATTTTATCAAATAAGCTTCCGCCCGTCTCTTCGGGGCTAATTGGTACTGTGTCCTGTAAAATAATATCTCCCGTATCAATACCTACATCCATGTACATAATGGTAATACCAGTTTCTTTCTCACCATCGATTACCGAATACTGAATCGGTGCCGCTCCGCGGTACTTGGGCAGCAAAGAGGCATGTACATTAATACAGCCATACTTAGGTATCTCTAACAATGCTTTCGGTAAGATCTGTCCAAAGGCTGCAACTACAATTACATCCGGCGACAGCTCCTTAAGCTGCTCCAAAAATTCCGGTTCTTTTGCCTTCACCGGCTGATACACCGGCAGCTCATGCTTCACCGCCAGCTCCTTTACCGGTGAAAATGTTACTTCCTTGCTTCTGCCCTTTGGCTTATCTGGTTGGGTAACAACACCCAGCACCGGATATACCTTAAGAATCTCTTCCAGGATAGTGGCTGCAAAATCCGGTGTACCCATGAATACTATCTTTAAATTTTGCTGATTTTTGCTATCTGTCATGAACTACATCCTTTCTTTACTGTATGTCCTTAAATGAAAGGCTTCTTACAATACTGCTGGCAATTACTCGCTTCACGTTTATCCGCACACAATTATTTCTTTCGCATTTATCTGCACATAATCACTTGTTCCACGCTTATATGTTCCTAATTGCTTGTTCCACCTTTATTTGCACATGATTGCTTGTTCCACGTTTAACTGTTTCTAATTACTTGTTCCTAAAAGGCTTTACTCATCTTCCTCTGTTGAAAACGAATTACGAAGTTCTCCTTCGGTCAGTTCAATATAAAGAACTCCATTTAAATGATCAATTTCATGGCAAAGTGCTCTTGCCAATAATTCGGTACCCTCTACAAGGATTTCCTCCATCTTTTCATTCATGGCCTTCACTTTTACGTAGTTCGGTCTGGTTACAGTACCAACCTTACCCGGTACACTCAGGCAGCCTTCATCACCTGTCTGTGTTCCATCTGTTTCCAGAATAACAGGATTGATTAGTATCAAAGGCTCATCACCCTCTGGTGATACATCGATTACAACAACCCGCTTTAAGATTCCAACCTGGGGTGCTGCAAGACCAACACCACTTGCATCATACATTGTATCTAACATATCCTCAATCAAAGTGAGAATTTTATGATCTACTTCCTTAACCTCTTTGCTAACCTTTGTTAAAACCTTATCTCCTACTTCTCTGATATTGCGTATTGCCATACTTATCATTCCTCTCTATTTTTTCATCTGATAATATCAAATAAAATATCTCAGATTATTTGCTCAAACGCTTATGGCATAGATCAACTACTTATGTCAATGCTCAGACACTTAACTTATCTACATTCTTTCGTTAATAAGTCCTTCCATACACCAGTCTGCACTTAAACAGTATTGTTTCTTATTATCATAACATATTTATCTATTTGAAATCAACAATATCTTGTGTTGTCCCCCTCCAGACTCACTAAATAAAGTCTTTAATCAGATCACTCCTAGCGCAAGTCATATCCTAATATCCACTCATCGGATTAAAATCAAATTGGAGATTACTTCCTGCAAACTGCTCCGAAAAATTAAAATAACCTTCCAAATAGTCCTTCATATCCACTAATTTATCATAGTCATTATGTTTTATATATATAACCTGGCGATAGATATCATTGGCCTTCGCTATACTCGCCGGAGCCGGACCAATCACACTAACGGTCATTCGATCGCTAGGTTCCGGGGCTCCGGAGGTGAAATGCTTACCTTTCACACTAGCTTCCTCCTGCTTCTCCTCTATATAATGCTTAACCGCTGCCGCAAGATGAGCCGCTGCCTTTACCGCCTCCGCTTCCACTTTGGAGGTAATCAGTAATAGTAAGATATGCGCCGCCGGAGGATATTGCATTAACCTGCGATAAGACATCTCCTGTTGATAGAAGTTCTCATAGTCGCCTTCCGCAGAAGCGAGTATGCTATAATGCTCCGGATGGTAGGTCTGAATCACCACTTCTCCCGGCAGTACATCCCTGCCGGCTCTACCCGCTGCCTGACACAACAATTGAAAGGTTCTTTCGCTTGCACGAAAATCCCCGGTATAAAGAGAAAGATCAGCAGCAATAATTCCAACCAGCGTCACCTTAGGAAAATCATGTCCTTTTACTATCATCTGGGTTCCTACTAAAATATCTGCCTCCTGCTTGGAGAAAGCCGATAAAACCGCCTCATGTCCGCCTTTGTTCCTGGTTGTATCCGCATCCATTCGAAGAACCCGCGCCATGGGAAATTC
Organism: Bacillota bacterium; assembly: GCA_023392995.1. Lineage (GTDB taxonomy): Bacteria > Bacillota > Clostridia > Lachnospirales > Lachnospiraceae > Mobilitalea. Next base: position 75 of record JAEWMZ010000148.1, on the reverse strand, counting down.
CTTTTTCACCAGTTCCTCCACCTTCTGGGTACCTGTACCAAAGGCTGCAATGTACTTGGAGCCGCAGACCGGACA
>JAEWMZ010000138.1 GCA_023392995.1 Bacillota bacterium | reverse complement strand
ATACTAATACAGCCCGATCAGTAACCAAAATATTTGATCAGCTATATGAGCTTCTAGGGCACGACACATTTACTAGCTTATTCCAGGTCATACTCACAGATCGAGGTAGTGAATTTACCAATCCTATATCTATAGAGTTTAACAAGAATAACGAGCGCAGAGCGCGTATATTCTATTGTGACCCTCAACGATCTGACCAGAAAGGCGGATGTGAAGTAACGCATGAGATGATACGGAGGGTACTGCCAAAGGGCACTTCATTTGATGGACTGGTTCAGGATGATATCACACTTATGATGAGTCATATCAATTCTTACAATAGAAAAAAGCTGAACAACCAGTCTGCCCACCAGCTGTTCAGCTTCCTAAATAGCGAGGAACCCTTAGAAAAGCTTAACTCAAAGCTTATCCCCGCTAACGAGATTAACCTCACACCTCTGTTGCTGAAAAAGTAAAATAGTAAACGCCATTCGGAACAAATATTGAACCGATGAGGGGTGGAATTTAATCTTGCAAAAAAGGAAGCTAAATTCGACCTCTGGTTAGCGTATACTCTTTTCCCAGAGATAATTATCTCGAAAAAAGCATACCAGCTTTTGAACGATAAAACAATCTGTTTGGCATAGTAAGTTCCAGTTTTATTACTATTTGCAATACTAACTTCCAGCGCTATAGGTAAATCTTTGATTACTGGAATTTAGTCTTGCAAGAGATATGCCTGATCGGAAGTTAAGTTTGCAAACTGGAATCTCGGATTCCAATTCAGCCTCTTTCAGCAAAATCGCCCTTCAAACGCTATACTTACACTAATTATACCATAATTTTCTATAATTCAAATGTGATTTTGTAAATCTTTTTATAATTTTTACTGAGATTAGGAGTAACTGTTTTTATGATTTTGAACATACCAATTACCTTACAAAACCCCAACGATTCTATGAGAAACATATAATTTTTCGAAATATTCTATCTCTTCTCTACTCAGAAGAACAGCAAAAAACCAGCTACATCCTCAAAATCCCCCGCTTTCATAGCTCCGATCACCATAATGTCACTCCTTTCGCAAAACTTCCACATTTATACAACAAATGTCATTAATCAATTATACTTTTCCAAATACTTATAACCACATTTTTATCCTACCATCCACGCAACAAAAAAGTGCGTAAGTCAATAATTCTTCTTACGCACTTTTTTCATACACTCAATCAAATACTACTATACTTACCCTTTACAGCCAGTTCTTCTTCTAAACCATTTACATCAACCCTATTTCATATCAGAAATAGAATAATTAATAATATAATTATCACGTTTCAGTTCCTGACAAGCCTTTTCCGCTGCTTCTCTATCTAAGAATCCTGCGGATACGCGGTAATAATTCCCCTCAGCTTTAACCTCTACCTGACTGGCTTTGTATGTACTCTGGAAAATACCCGCCAATTGCTGCGCATATCTTTCACTTCCAACCACGCCCAGCTTTACCATAGCCTTATTGGTTCCACTTGTCGCTTTCTGATCATTAGCAACATTACTGGAAGCTGTATTGCTGGAGTTATCCTTAGTCACTTTTGCATCTGTAGCTTTTACACTTGTCTCTTTCACAGGCTTCTCTTTCAACTCCTGTACCGGCACATATTTTATCGCCGTATAACTTCTTCCTGTTAAAGCTCCGTCTTTCGCGCCGGGAATCACTTCACAAATTAAGTATTTACCAAGATCCTTCTTCGTAATTGCATAGCTGCTCTTAGTCGCCAAAGCGATCTTAGTCTTGCTCTTACCAGCTTTATTATCCGCACGATACCACTGATATTTTGTGTTTCCTTCCTTATCCTGATCAGCATCTTTATAGGAATAAGTTACTTTTAATTTCTCACCCGCGGTATCTGCCTTCTTAATCGTAAGCTTTGAGATACTTGGCGCTGTGTTAATGGTACTTATGAATTGGAAAGCACCGAATTTATCGATTGTTGTCTTAACACCTACCAGCGTTCCATTTTTATCATATACCAAGGTTCCGGGAAGTATCTTCTTATCACCATCACTCTGTGCTACATAGACAGCAAGATTCTTCAATACCTTTTCTCTTAATGCCTGTTCCTTTGGCAGTGTTAAATTCTTTGTAGAAAATACAACGTCTATTTTCTGAGCATCATAATTTGTATCAATTTTCATCGGTGTTCCAAAAATACCAAGGATTCTATATTTCTCGTACTTCTTATATGCGTCGGAGGATAATGCGTCTTTGTTCATATTCTCAATCTCCGAGCTATCTTTCACCGGTTTTACCTTAAAGTATAGATCCATATTCTGATCTGCCAGCTTCTTTAATTCATCCTTTGACAGAGTAATCGCCGCATCGTCTGATTTAATCTCAACATTCAAACCGGAAGCTACAAGCTTCTTCAATGCGTCTGCCTTAATCTTATAATGAACTTCATCTGCCGGGTCTGTTACATCGTTTTTCACGTACACAGTAATCTTATCCGCAGCGGCTTTCCTATTCTTTAGCACTTCCTCTACCGTTTTCAGATCAACCGTAACAGAATCTACTGCTTTATTATTCTCCTTTGACCGGATAATGTCGATCGAAGCGATCGGTACTGAATCCAGAGTCATCTCTACCTGTCGGTTCGGCTTTGTATCTTTTTTATCACTTTCGGTATAGTTCGTTGGCTCCGGATAGAAATTCAAGGTAGTAATTTCACCAGCCGGATAATCTCCACTTGCTTTCACACGAATCTTTACTTCCACCGTTCCTTTAAATACAGGAGGTTTACTGCTGTTATAGCTTATCCAGGTTACTCCCCCATCCGTGGAGTATTCCATAGAATTGTCTGCTCCAATGATTGTATTCGTGTTATCATCTTTACGAACAGCTGGTGCTGCCGGCTTAATAGCGGTGAAATTAAGTGTTGTGATTTCGCCGGCTTTCTTTCTTAATAAAACTACACTATTGCTTGCAAAATCCAGGTTTGGTGATGTACAGGTTCTCCAGGTTCTTCCGTTATCCATAGAGTATTCCATAGTTTCATATACACCAACCAATTTCTTATTCGTAAAATCTGCAATGACTGTAAGAGCTGAGCCTGTTGCTGATGTTGCAGAATCGGCTATTACATGGATATCACTTCCTGTTATTGTACCATTCGCATAGTTAATTACAACAGGCTCTCCTGCCTTCTTTCTTACCTGTACCGTCGTATTGCCACGGAATACCGGAGGATTATCTGTATTATAGTCTATCCATCTTCCCCCTCCATTCGTGGAGTATTCCATGGTATTGTCTGCACCTAAGATCGTATTGTTATGACTGTCCACAATTACGACCGGTGAAGGTGGAAGGCTAGGATTATCGGTAAAGACCACCGTTCGTGTTCCGCCTGGCTTTTTACGAACCAGAATAGATGTCCCCTCTGGTACATTAATTTCAGAAGCCGGAGCACATGGGATCCATGTGTTTCCATTGTCTTCGGAATATTCCATGGTATCGTCGGTTGCTGCCATGTTATGATTTGAAAAATCAACTGCCAAGGCTGAACCTGAAATTGTTACCGCTGAGCCGGAAACAGAAAGCGCTGAGCCTGAGATTGTTACGGCAGAGCCTGAGATGGAAATAGCAGATCCACTGACTACCGTGAGCGCTGATCCTGTGACCGTGTGTGATGAGAAATCAATCGCTACCGCTTCTCCTGCTTTTTTTCTTACCAAAACTGTTGTGCCACCGGTAAAGGTAGGTACATTTGCCGGGTCATAAGCTGTCCAGCTTACCCCATTATCAACGGAATATTCCATGGTAGAATCAACATTCTCTAATCGATTATTGACATCATCTACAGCTACATCTGCATGAAATACAAGGGTAGCGGCAGCACTTTCATCGCTTTCTTGTGTTGCCTTTACTCTTACCTGTACAAGCTTATTCCCTTTAAATACTGGAGGCATACTGCTGTTATAGGAATTCCAGGTAGTTCCTCCATCAGTGGAGTACTCCATGGTATCATTTATCCCTACTATGACATCGTTCTCGTCATCAATTGATACCACAGGTGCAGCAGCTTGTGTAAAGCTTACTGTTGTAATTTCACTGGCAGGGGTCACAGCATTACCTTTTACTCTGACCTGGATGGTTTTATTACCGATAAATACCGGCGGATTACTGTTATTGTAGGATGTCCACGTACTTCCATCCTCCGAGTATTCCATCGTACTATCGGCACCTACCAAGATATTATCAACATCATTGACCGTAACATTTGGTGCCGCCAATGGTTCTGCAATGGTCACAGTACTGATTGACTGCGATGTTGAATCCTGTGTTGTGACATTTAATATAATATTATAGGTTCCGTTCGCAGCATCCGCGGGCGGTGTTACCAAAACATTTACCCTTCCTTGTGAGTGCGGAGCAATGATATCACTTGTAATGTCAGGCTCGACATTCCAACCCTGGGGACCCTCCACAGAATAGGTAACCGGCTGGGGAGTTGAACTGCTGTTAGAAACAGCATATCCTACGGTAATCGCTCCTCCCGATACGGAAGTAACTGCTGCTGTACCATTGGCAAGTACTGCCGAGCTTACAAAGCATTCATTTGCTCTGATGGTCCAGGTTTCATTCGGATTTAATCTGTCGTTCTTCCATTCCAAAGCATACCCATTATCGGTTCCCTCATTGGGGTCAATTGTTTTACTAAGCACCCCTCCTCTGGCAACTTCATTCCTAATATTCATATAATGTGCAGATATATAACTATTGGGAATCGTAATTCCTTGCATATAAAGTCGTTGTGTCACACCATTTATGACCTTTGAGACTCCGATTGAGTTGGTCATTTCATCCCAGTAACCGGCTCCGTTATCACCTCCAGCTAGAAAAGTGTCTTCTCCTCTTAGGAAATGAAGATTTGTCATTGGCGTACTACCGGTATTTCTCACTGACCATTCTAATTGAATATATTGAGCCGTAGCGGTAGGCAATGTTACCATTTGTGTCAGTTCAAAGTTTGCTGCTCTCCAGGTTGTAATAACTGATTGTTGGTTCGCAACAAAACTGCTAATCTGCATTTGCCTATTGGGACTAAAGTAAGTTCCAAGGGCATATAAGCTTCCATTTACATCTAAAATGGCATCCGCCGCTGCATAATACTGTTTTACAAAAGTCCTACCATCGTAACGGTATACATCAATATTTCCATTTGCGATATCGATGCGAAGATTTCCTTTCGTCTGCTGTCCGCCAAGCATTGCCGAATTCGTTGCCGCATACACTTTTCCTGG
>JAEWMZ010000117.1 GCA_023392995.1 Bacillota bacterium | reverse complement strand
AACTTACGTTTGAATAAGAAATTTGTACCCCAGTAAAATAAGATAATCATAACTAATTGGTATACAATCAACAGCGGAAATAAAATTTGTGGTAAAGTATTTAGACTTTCCAGGCTTTTACCTAGAGCTAAGCTGACGACTCCAAGACCAACTGTGGATACAACCTGTATAATAATGCTGAGTACAATATAAGCACCAATAGAACCCAATAACTTATGGCCGTTGAGTAATTGACCGATGGCTACGGAGACGTAGATCATCAGTATACTACCAATAATACTAAGGATGAGTAGAACAACAAATTCAATATAGAATAAAGTAATATAAGAGCCCAGGTAATAGGAAAGCTGTTCGAATATCGTTCCAAAGGCGTCCATAATTACGGGAAAATGACGGGAGCCGGAAAATACACCAAAGAGGGAAGCAAAGATTGTTACAATTGCTACTGTAGTCCATAAAATAGCGACTAGCAGTTTGGAGTTGATGAGCTCACTTGGCTTTACCGGAAGGGTAAACATAAGATATCCCTCATCCGTCATTAAGTTTTTATAAAAACGATAGATAACGAATACGCTGGTTATGATTATCACTGCTAGAATGGATGCTCCATATGCAAAGGTGATAAAGCCGGAGATAGCAGCTAATACTCCTTTATAAATATTGAGACTTAGTACGATACGATTCATAACCGTAAATACAGCAAGGATTAAAAACATAGGTAATAATAATCTGCTGGTTGCTTTCAGCTCGTGTTTTAATAGTTTTCCTAACATTTGAATACCTCCCTGAATAATGTATCAATGGATTTGCCTTCCTTTGTGCGGATATCGTCAACGCTTTCGTGAAGAGTGACGTGACCATTTTTAATAAATACTACCTCATCAAGCACTTTTTCAATATCTGCAATTAAGTGAGTGGAAATTAAGACAGTGGCATTCTCATTGTAGTTGGAAATAATGGTGTTCAAAATATAATCTCTGGCAGCAGGATCTACCCCGCCGATTGGTTCATCCAGGCAATACAGGTCGGCCTGACGGCTCATTACCAGGATGAGCTGAACCTTTTCCTTTGTACCCTTTGATAAAGATTTTAAACGCTTTGTTGGGTCTAGTTTAAGACGTGTTAGCATATCATAAGCCCGCTTCTCATCAAAGTCCTGATAAAAATCCTTGAAAAAGTTGATGGTATCAGAGATACGCATCCAATCAGGTAAATAGGTTTTTTCGGGCAGATAAGATACTACTTTTTTTGTTTCTGGACTCGGTGTGCTACCATTAATAAGCAGTTCCCCTGAATTTTGAACTAATAGTCCATTGATTAATTTAATTAGTGTGGTTTTGCCACTGCCATTAGGACCTAAAAGTCCGATGATCCTGCCACGTTCTAACGTGAGATTCACATTATCTAAGGCGGTAAAACCTGAATAATTTTTAGTTAGTGATTTACACTCTAAGATTGTATTCATGATATCCTCCATACGACATTATTTGTCTTCTATAAACTTATGATTGAAAATTATGCTTCTTCTCTTGTTCATACTCCCAATTTTTTAACGCTGGTTTACTCATATTTCAGAAGCAGTGCCTAAGTATCGGTTGGTTTCTTGTTATTAACGATATCCGTTACATAAGCTAAGGTTTCCTCAGGTTCAAAGCCATGTTGTTTCATTCGTTCGATAAACTCCTCAACCAATTCCAAAGCAGATTTTTCTTTCAGTTTTTTAATCATTAATTCATCTGAGGTTATGAATCTGCCGCTGGTTCTGTTGGTGTATACTAAACCAGTTCGCTCAAGGTCGACTAGTGCCTTCTGCATGGTATTGGGGTTTACTGTGGCTTCCGCCGCCAATTCCCGAACTGAGGGCAGTTTATCTCCGGCTTTATAATATCCGGAGATAATACCAGCCTGTATTTGCTCGATTAATTGAAGATATACCGGTCTCCCGGAATCAAGTTCCCATTGCATTGTTCTACGCTCCTTTCCGTTACGAGGAGGAAGCATCTTGTTCCTTCTCTGTATTATTGTACTAAGTGATTAATACAATAATACAACTGGAAGAAATAATTGTCAATAGGGAATTTAAAAATTTTTTCTTTTTTATCTAATTACAATCGTTTATAATAGGATTGCTATGATTTGGCAGCTTAGATGGCGTAGGGAGGTAATAAAGTGGAAGCTTATGATAAGGTAACAGTAGTTAAGGGAATTGGAGAAAAGACGGAAAAAGCGTTTCACAAGCTTGGGATTGAGACAGTTCAGGATCTTCTGGAGCATTTTCCGAGAGGATACGAAGAATTCAAGGATCCGGTTTCGATTTCTTCACTCTTTGAAGGAACCGTAACCTCCATTGAAGCATCTTTGATCGCTACACCTAAAATAAAAAAAGTTAGAAATCTTCAAATAATTAGTGCGCAGGTAAAGGATGCAACTGCATCCATACAACTTACCTGGTTCAATATGCCGTTTTTGCAGAAGACCTTACGAACCGGAACCCGATATATTTTCAGGGGAAAGGTAGCACGCAAGAATGGCATACTTGTGATAGAGCAACCGGGGATCTACCAATGGGAAAGCTATGCAAAGCTTCGGGGAGTTTTGCAGCCAAGTTATCCGCTAACGGAGGGAATTACAAATACAGCCATCTCAAAGGCAATGAAGCAGGTATTAACAGAGCTTACGCTGGCAAAGGATTATATACCGAAAAAGCTGGTGAAGGAATATGAATTGCTGGACAGGACAAAAGCAATAAAAGAGGTTCACTTTCCCAAAAATAGAAGCAGTATGATGAAAGCCAGACAGAGGCTGGTCTTTGATGAGTTCTTTCTATATTCCTTGGCACTTCGTAAATTAAAAGAAAAACGGATGCTGATCAAGTCAGAATATAACATGAAGGATGAAGGCTCTTGTGAGTCACTCATAGGAACGCTTCCTTATCCATTAACGAAAGCCCAGCTGCGGGTATGGCAGGAAATAAGAACCGACCTGCAAGGAGAATATGTAATGAATCGATTAGTGCAGGGGGATGTTGGTTCCGGTAAAACGATTCTTGCTATTCTGGCCTTGTTTCTGGCGGTGAAAAATGGTTATCAAGCCTGTATGATGGTACCGACAGAGGTTCTTGCGAAACAGCATTTGATCTCTCTGACAGAATTACTACAAGATTATGGGATCTCTATCTGCCTTTTGGTGGGCTCTATGACGGCAAAGGAAAAACGAGAGGCTTATCAACGGATTGCATCCCATCAGGCAGATATTGTGGTGGGAACCCATGCTTTGATCCAGGAAAAAGTGGAATATGCGCAATTAGGTCTGGTAGTTACGGATGAACAGCACCGTTTTGGGGTAAAACAAAGAGAGGCCTTAATGAATAAAGGCGGTAAGCCCCATGTTCTTGTAATGAGTGCCACACCCATTCCCAGAACCTTAGCGATCATATTATATGGTGATTTGGATATATCAATTGTAGATGAGCTTCCGGCACAGAGATTACCTATTAAGAACTGTGTGGTAGATACAAATTATCGGCCGAACGCTTATCGGTTTATTGAGAAACAAGTAGCTTTGGGGAGACAAGCTTATGTTATTTGTCCTATGGTGGAAGAAAGTGAAGAGATCGAAGCGGAAAATGTCATTGAATATACAGAACGCCTAAGGGAAGCACTGCCCTTGGAGGTGAGGGTGGAATATCTGCATGGCAAAATGAAGCCAAAGGAAAAGAATGAGGTAATGGAAGCGTTCTCAAAAGGGGAAATACAAGTATTAGTTTCAACCACTGTAGTTGAGGTCGGTGTTAATGTACCGAATGCAACCGTCATGATGGTCGAGAATGCAGAGCGGTTTGGACTGGCTCAGCTTCATCAGCTTCGGGGACGGGTTGGACGTGGAAAGCATCAGTCTTACTGTATCTTTGTCTGCGGCAGCAGTAGCAAGGAGGCTTGGGAACGTCTGGAGATATTAAATAAATCGAACGATGGATTTTTTATTGCAGCAGAGGATTTAAAGCTTCGCGGACCGGGTGATATCTTTGGTATACGTCAAAGTGGGGATATGGATTTTAAACTGGGAGATATTTTTACCGATGCAGCGGTGTTAAAGGAAGCAGCAGAGGCTGCAAAGAAGTTAACCGATAACGAGGTGGATGAGATATTTGAACAGAATGCGAATCTGGAAGACAAGATCCTGCATAGAACAGCAAGTACCTTATAAGAAGGTTTTTAAGTAGCTGATAATAAACTCTGACCATGTCGATATGTGCTAAAAAGAAAGGGATTTCACAATATTTTCACAAAAAGATTACCCACTATTTTTACAAAAACATGGTAAAATAAATTTGCTTCATGTATAATAAGAAAAGCAGTTTTGCAAAAATTTGATAAAGAAGGTAGGTTATGGGAAACTTATATTATGATATGAATACAACAAGAACGAAGGATTCTAAGCTTTCCATAGTAATACCTGTCTATCAGGAAGAAAGTCATATTAGCAGTTCCATTCGTGTAATCGAACAAGTATTAATTACAAATGAGATAAATTATGAATTTATTTTAGTTGATGACGGATCAAAGGATGGCACCTGGAGGGAATTAAGAATCATGGCGGAGAATAATCCTAGGATTATATCGATCCGTTTAAGCCGTAATTTCGGAAAAGAATCTGCCCTTTGTGCAGGTCTGGAATATGCGGAAGGCGATATGGTGCTTGTAATGGATTCTGATTTACAGCATCCGCCGGAGTTGATACCTGAGATGGTAAAAGCCTGGAGAGAGGAAGGTTTTGATGTTGTGGAGGGTGTAAAAAGCTCGAGAGGGAAAGAAAATCCTATTTATCGGCTTTGCGCAAAGTTCTTCTATTACATTATTTATAAAACCTCCGATATTAATTTGGGAAAAGCCTCCGATTATAAATTAATGGATCGACGGGCAGTGGATGCCTGGAAGGAGATGCAGGAACGGGCAATTTTTTTCAGGGGCATGTCTGCCTGGATTGGCTTTGATCGTAAGCAGCTTCAGTTCGATGTGGCTGAACGTGTGAATGGTAAAACCAAATGGTCTTTTGTACGACTGGTACGATTGGCGGTCAATGCAATCACCTCCTATACCTCAGTTCCGCTGCATTGTATAACACTACTGGGGATTATCATGTTTATTGGTGCCATTGCTCTGGGTATTCAAACACTGTACATGAAGTTCTTTGGTCGGGCAACCAGCGGTTTTACAACGGTAATTCTGCTTCAATTAATCATTGGAAGTTCCATTATGGTAAGCCTTGGCATGATCGGGATCTACCTTACCAAAATATATAAAGAAGTAAAGGGAAGACCCAGATACCTTGTATCAAAGTGTGTTAGTTCAAAGAAAGCTGTTAAGAATATACAGGAAGAGGACAGGAACTAGTGCAGCATGGCAAAAAAATCACTTAAAGAGCAGTACCTGTTATTTATACTGAGATTAGGCGGGGGAATGAGGCATAGCGATGACTTGGCCGATTGAAGACAAACATGGCATCAGCTTAAATAGCGGGTTCCAAATTAAAGTGAAATTAATACAAGGTAGTAGGAGTACTAAAAGGTAAGACTTACTGGATTATTACCCTGGAGGAAATATGATTGGTTTTGTATATTTAATATTATGTTTTTTAGTAGGCTGGGTAATTTGCACTTATGCTTTTCCCGGTCTTAGTAAAATAACTGAGACAGATTATAAAAAAAGAACAGTACCCTTAAGTCCTATTCTTTTGCTTCTGCCAGCCTGGTTTGTAACCGGAACACTAGCGGTTACCTGGTCAACCTATTTGGTGGCCTGCTTATTCGGCAGTACAGCAAAACCATTGTATCCGGCGAATCTAATTATAATGCCGATAGCTGCTATTATAGTCATTATAGTAATGATCAAAAGAGCAGAGAACGTTCAGAAGAATCCCATTTCGCTGTTTACTACAAATAGAAAAGCAGCTGTATTAGAACTGGTTCTCCTGTTAGCAGTTATTCTATTAGCTAGTGTTCTAATGTGGAGTACGTTCTTTGTCTCAGGCGATAAGCTATATATCGGAGTATCGGTATTTAGTGATTTTTCTCCCCATATTGGTATGATACGCTCTTTTTCTCATGGCAATAACTTTCCGACTGCCTATCCACATTTTGGCGGTGAGGATATAAAATATCATTTTATGTTTCAGTTTTTGGCAGGTAACCTGGAATTTCTGGGCATGCGGCTGGACTATGCCTTTAATATTCCGAGTATTTTAAGCTTTGTCAGTGCATTTTTGGTACTCTATGTTCTGGCTGTGAAGATTACCGGAAAGCTTTCAGCTGGGGTTCTTGCCTGTTTGTTTTTTGCATTCCGAAGTGCGAAGACCTTATTTACGTATCTGGCGGATTTACCAAAGGGAACGGGAATATGGCAGGCCTTAAGCGATAATACAGCATTTATATCGGATACCCCTCATGAGGACTGGGGCTTGTGGAATTTGAATGTCTATTGTAATCAAAGGCATCTGGCTTTTGGTCTGGCTGCGATTTTTTTGGTTATTCTACTGATGCTGCCTTATCTGTATGAAATGTTTGAGGCTCTGGAAAAGCATAACCGGAAGAAACCTTCAGAGAAGAAGGAAGTACAGGGTCGCCTTGGAAAAGCAGGAGAGCAGGTTCGTGAGATTTTTTTTACGAAGGATGCCTGGAGCTGCAGTAATATCCATAAAGCGGTGGCAGCAGGTGTGCTGCTGGGTAGTTTGGGCTTTTTCCATGGAGCCGCCGTCATTGGGTGCCTGCTGGTATTATTTGTAGTAGCAATTTTTTCAAAGCATCGCGGTGATTTTATCATTCTGGCAGCAATAACATTAGCACTGACTATCCTGCAGTCACGATTTTTTATTGAAGGATCAGCGGTTGCAACCAAGCTGGACTTTGGCTTTATTGCAGAGAATAAGACGATTTTTGGAGTGGCTTTCTATCTGGAACGGCTGCTTGGAATTCTTCCCTTTGTATTACTTGCTGCTTTTTGCCTGGAAAAGGGAGTGGAACGCATACTCATTCTTGCGTTTACAGCACCGCTTATCTTTGCTTTTACGGTATCACTTACCGTAGATGTTACGGTGAATCATAAATATATTATGATGAGCTGTATTCTGCTTGGAATATTTGCGGCTGCTCTGGTAAGTAGGATGTTTGACAAAAGAGACCTCCTTCTATCCTTTATAGGGATTTTATTAATTGTAGGTTTGACAGCAACAGGTGTATATGATTTTATTACGGTATTAAAGAAGAATACGCCCTCCTCTTCTGTGGTTCTGAATTTAAAGGATCCCCTCACGGATTGGATTGATGAAAATAGTGATTCCAAGGACTTGTTTTTGTCGTCTAACTATGCAGTGAATCAAGTTGTCCTCGGGGGAGCAATGTTATATGAGGGATGGCAGTATTTTCCCTGGTCTGCCGGGTATGATACGGATTATCGAACCGCTCAGGTGAAACAAATGTATGAAGCTGTTACCCCGGAGGAGCTGAATAAGCTTGTCAAGGAGAATCAGATTCGATTTATTATTCTGGATCGGGATAATCGGGAAAGTACAGATTATGTTGTTAATGAAGATAATATAAAGGCCACCTACGAGTGTGTATACAACCAGGGAGAAGGCGAGTATCAGACCTCGATTTACGATACGGAGAAGCCGATCTACTAATACACGAATGTGAATAGTGTGAAACTCAAATGAAAGCACAGACTTTCGCAATTGCCTAGTATAATATACGAAATCAAAGGAGAATAAAAATGGAATACAAATACGTAATCGTAGGAGCCGGTTTAGCTGGTTTAACCGTGGCAGAACGCATCGCCAATGAGTTGAAGGAAAAGGTACTGATCATTGAAAAAAGAAATCACATCGGAGGAAATGTATATGATTCCTATAATGAGGATGGTATATTAATTCATAATTATGGACCCCACATTTTTCATACGAATGATCAGGGCGTATACGAATACCTTTCCCGTTTTACAAAATGGAATGATTTTTGGCACAGGGTATTAACTTATGTAGATGGTAATCTGGTGCCCATGCCAATTACGGTTGAAACGATTAATAAGCTCTATAATCTGAATCTTGACTGCTCACAGGTAGAAGAATTCTTAAAAGAGCAGGCAGTAGAAATCGATGAGATTAAGACCAGTAAGGATGTTGCATTAAGCAAGGTTGGCAAGGATATCTACGAAAAGATCTTTGAAAGCTATACCAGAAAACAATGGGGAATCGATCCAAGTGAGCTGGACACCTCTGTTATCTCCAGGATACCCATACGCTTAAACCGTGACACTAGATATTTTGCAGATAAATACCAAGGGATGCCAAAGCGTGGCTATACAAAAATGTGTGAGAATATGGCAGCGAATAAAAATATCAAAATACTACTGAATACAGACTATAAGGAAGTACTTCAGGATATCAAATATGACACATTAATTTACACAGGAGCTACCGATGAATTCTATAACTTTAAGCACGGGAAGCTGGCCTACCGCAGTGTTAACTTTGTATTTGAAACCTTTGATCAGGAGCAATACCAGGAAGCACCGGTAGTAAACTATCCTAATGACTATGACTTTACCAGAATTACAGAATATAAGAAGCTGACCTGGCAGGATCATAAGAAAACCACCATTGGCAAAGAGTTCCCAAGTGCAGAGGGAGAGCCATACTATCCATTCCCCACTAAGGAATATAAGGATCAATTTGCCTTGTATGAAGAGGAAATGAAGAAAGAGAGCAAGGTTATCTTTCTAGGAAGACTTGCTGAATACCGTTATTACAATATGGATGCGGTAGTCAGAAGAGCGCTGGATGCCTTTGCAGCATTAAGATAATAAGTGAAGTAGCAGCAGGATAGGTCTGAAAACATCTGGTACCGAAAGACTCCGTCAATTAGAGCTTAAGTTCCAAGCAGATAAGATTCAGACAATCCGAAGAGAAGAGAGGGAGGATATTACGTTGGATAAATTATATATTATAATACCTGCATATAATGAGGAGGCCAATGTAGCTAACGTAATAAAAGATTGGTATCCGATTGTTGAGCAAATCGGAAATGGCAGCAAGCTTGTAGTGATTGACGACGGCAGTAAAGATTCCACATTTGCGATTATGCAGGAGATGGCGAAGAATCTGCCTGCTTTTGAGCCGATCACGAAGCAGAACAGCGGTCATGGAGCAACCTTGCTATACGGCTATCGGTATGCCATTGATGCGGGGGCGGATTATATTTTTCAGACAGATTCGGATGGACAGACTATCCCGTTTGAATTTTGGCCATTTTGGAATGTCCGCAATAATTATGATATGGTTATTGGAAATAGGAATAAGCGCCAGGATGGACTATCCCGTATTTTTGTTACGAAGATATTAAAGCTGGTTTTGCGTATTAGTTTCGGCGTTACCTTAGCGGATGCGAACACACCCTTTCGCTTAATGAAAACATCGATCTTAAAACAGCATATTGACTTAATACCAGATAATTTTAATCTTTCTAATGTGATGATCGCGGTCATTTACGCTAAGAGAAATTTAGCGATGAAATATCTTCCGGTTACCTTCCGGAAAAGACAGGGCGGAGTAAATTCCATCAATATGAAACGAATCTTTAAAATCGGGAAACAAGCCTGGAGAGATTTTAGAAGGATTAATCAAAGCTTAAGCTAAGGTGTGTCTGAAAGCTCAT
Source organism: Bacillota bacterium (assembly GCA_023392995.1). Classification (GTDB taxonomy): domain Bacteria; phylum Bacillota; class Clostridia; order Lachnospirales; family Lachnospiraceae; genus Mobilitalea. Next base: position 38,341 of record JAEWMZ010000117.1, on the reverse strand, counting down.
TTGATAACTAATTATAGGACGAGTGAGGGTTACTATGGTAAAAAAAGCTATTTATTTATTCGTTACAATCATATTAATTGTCTCAGGGAATATACTGTTGCAGTCAGACTTTACTCCGTTTTTGCAATGGTGGATCACGATCACCTGCCTTGGAATTATCTTTATGCCAATCACTACTTTAGTATTTGGCCGATTCCATGACAAGGGCTATCTCTTTGCGAAACCGATTGGACTGGCAGTCACTGGCTATATCATGTGGTTTCTATCCTCTCTGCAGATAATGAAATTTACAGCACTATCTTGTGTGATCTGTGCAGGTATTGGTCTTATCGCAAACGTGATCATTCTGGTATACCGTAACAAACATCACAGGAAGGAACCTGTAATTAACAATACCCGTAGTGAAAGCTATTTACCCATGGAAAAGCTGCTGGATACCATATTAGGTGAAGAATTATTATTCTTTGGCTTGTTCCTGTTATTTATCTATATCAGAGGTTTTAAGCCGGAGGCTTATGGTACAGAGAAATTCATGGACTATGGGTTTATGACCAGCATGATGCGCAGTGAATATATGCCGCCCCAGGATTTTTGGTTCTCCGGTACTAATCTGAACTATTATTATGTAGGGCAGTACCTGGCAACTTTTCTAACGAAGTTATCCTTTGTTAAGGTGTATCATGGATATAATTTAATGCTAATGATGGTTGGTGCACTTGCCTTTGTACTATCTTATTCCCTGGTATATAATATGGCAGATCATTTTAGGAAGGAACAGGATAAGAAGGGAAAATGGTTCCCGGCTGCTAGTGGGCTCCTTGGGGGCACTGCGGTAGTCTTTGCCGGTAATATGCACTATCCGACCTATAAATGGTTTGAGTCTTTGATTCGTAAGTTTTTTGGAATGGAAGCAAGCACCGATAAGTATTGGTTTCCGGATTCAACTAGGTTTATCGGATATCATCCGGAGACGAATGATAAAACGATTCATGAATTTCCAGCATATTCCTTTGTGCTGGGAGATCTCCATGCTCATGTCATCAATATAATGTTTGTACTTACGGTACTGGGTATTTTATTCGCGTGGATGTGTTACCGTAGAACCAGGAAAAGATGGGATATACCCTATTGGAAGGATATTATCAATCCAGCCTTTGTGTTGGTGGCATTCTTCATTGGGTTATTCCATACAACGAATTTTTGGGATTTTCCAATCTACTTTGTTGTATCAGGAGCGGTGATTTTATTTACTAATTTGATTGTGAATCATTTTAAGGCAAGAACCGTCTTTGTTTTAACCGCTCTTCAGGGAATCTTTATTTTTGGTGTATCGGAGCTGGTAGCATTGCCTTTTACACTGAAATTTGATCAAATATCTACAAATATATGTCTTTCAGTAGCGCATACGCCTTTGAATCAGCTTATTATCCTGTGGGGCTTACCTATTTTTTTAGTGATTGCATTTTTATGCTTTACGATTTCGGATATTTGCAAGAATAAATTGAGAGAATATGCAGCGGAACAGCAAGAGAAGGCACTGCGAGGACAGCAAGAGAAGGCAGCGCTAGGGCAGCAGGCAGCTTCACAAGATCAAAAGGGAAAGCGTACGTTTGATATAAAGCTATCGGATATCTTAAAAAAGCTGGCGGTCTCAGATTTATTTATGATCCTCCTTGGACTTTGTGCAATTGGTTTGGTGCTGTTACCCGAAGTGGTGTATGTACAGGATATATACTCAGGGGATTATAAACGGGCAAATACAATGTTTAAGCTGACCTATCAAGCCTTTATCCTGTTCGGTATAGCCTTTGGATATATCATGCTTCGACTGCTTCAATTTGGAAATACAAAGAGGCAAAAGAAGGTCGCAGCAGTTGTTTTGATTTTATTCCTAATGACGGTATGCTATATTCAAAATGCAGTAAATTCTTGGTATGGAAATATCTTTAAAGCCTCAGAGTATAAAGGTCTGGATGCCTCCGCGTTTATGGAGACCACTATGCCCGATGATGACCTGGCCATTCAATGGCTCAATGAGAATGTGACCGGAATGCCGGTGGTGCTGGAAGCACCAGGTGATAGCTATACAGATTATGAGAGAGTATCGGTGATGACGGGGCTGCCCACGGTTTTGGGCTGGCATACCCATGAATGGCTTTGGAAGGGCGATACAGCACGGCTGGATGCACGAACCTCTGATATAGAGAAAATATATACATCCACGGATGAAACATATGTAAGAGAACTATTAGAGAAATACAACATTTCTTATCTTTATGTCGGTAAATTGGAGCAGGATAAATATACAACGATGAGTCATGAAATGCTAAAGAGTCTGGGCGAGGTTGTATTCTTAAGTCCAGTAAATGAAACCAAAGACTATGAAACCTACATCCTTCGGATAAAATAATTATGAAAGACAAAATGGATAACATGCTTTGTAATAAGCATAAACGACATAGTATCTTGCATAATGAAGCCACGAAAAAAGTGGCAGAACGGAGATTTGTAATGAACAGATTTTATACAAGGTTTTTTGGCTGGAGGAAATTACTGACGGCTCTCGGTATTTTTACATTATTATTCGCTGCTGGTAAGCAGACGGTATTTGCAGCTGAGCAAGCGTATCTGATTAAGGTGAATCGGGTACACAATACAATAACAGTTTATGAAAAAGATAAAAACGGTGCATATACGCTTCCGGTGAAAGCAATGGTATGCTCTGTTGGGACAGGCAACAGAACGATCACCGGTACATTTCAGACACAGGGAAAATATCGCTGGAAACTACTCATGGGGGATGTTTATGGGCAGTATGCTACCCGTATTGTAAGGGGAATCCTATTTCATTCAGTTTATTATTATGAAAATAATAACCCGGCAACGCTGGCTACCGGACAGTATAATAAATTAGGCTCCGCGGCCTCCCATGGCTGTATTCGCTTATCCGTTGCAGATGCGAAATGGATTTATGATAATTGTTCTGTAGGTACTACCGTTGTTATTTATGATGACAAAAAGAACCCGGGGCCTTTGGGAAAACCGGCTGCAATAAAGATTGCAAAAGCAAATGGCTGGGATCCTACGGATCCCAATCCAAAGAACCCGTTTTTAGCTAAAGTTCCGGAGATTAATGGAGCAAAGAACTTAACTGTGATGCAGGGGGAGAAGGTGGACTTGTTAAAAGGAATTACTGCTGTATCTGCCTCCGGCTCGAATATAACAAAATTGGTTAAGGTTACTGGCAAGGTTAATTATGATGTACCGGGCAAGTATGAAATTACCTATACCGTAAAGGATGCCCAGGGCATGACGGCGGATAAAACCATCCGGGTTATCGTTGAGGAAAGTAATGCTCCTGTTGAATTTACTGGGGTAAGGGACAGAGTAGTAAAAAGTGCGGATATGATTTCAAAGGAATTTGCACTGGAAGGAATTGAAGCCTATCAAAAGGGGAAAAAACTGGATCAATCAAAAATTACTGTGGTGATTGATAAAGTGGAAGAAGATTATTATTTCTTAACGTACCGGGTGATGAGAAATGAAAAAATTCTTGGTGAGAAGCAGACCGAGTTAATGGTGGACAGTTTGGCGCCAGATATCTTAACGGTTCCTGAGTTGAATTTAACACCGGGAGAGATTCCGGACAAAGCCAGTATACTGTCAGGTGTGACTGTAGTTGATAATTATTCATATACAAAGGATATTGCACTGGAGGCTGAGATTGTTGGCGGCGAGAAGAATGACTGCCAGATCACAATTAAGGCTACTGACGAGGCAGGAAATACTGCTGTTGCGGCGGTTGTGATTCATTATGAGAATCAAGAATAAGGATAAGGGTTAAAAAATTGATAGAAGGCGCGTAAATGCGCCTTTTATTAAAATAAATGATCCAATAGTTTGGTGCAATTTTTGTATTCTTTAGCAGCTATTCTTGACAGGAAGCCTACGAGATTAGTCCAGGATATACCATTCCGTATTACGGTAAGGCAAGTGAAATAATTATAAACAAAATTATATTTTTATAAGGAATTATTTTGGGGATTGCATACAAACATATCTATTGTTATAATTATACCAATGTTATACAATGCAATGGAATTAAGAATAAGGCAGCTAGTAAACCAACGTTGATCCAAAAAAGCTTGGACAATAGAAAGGAGATAACATGAATAAGTATTCCGAAATTACGCCAGAAATTATGGAGCTTACTGAGTTATGCAAGAAGAATACGATGATCGACCCTGGACTATATACGGTTTATGATGTAAAACGTGGTTTAAGAGATCTAAATGGAAGAGGTGTGCTGACAGGTCTCACCGAAATCTGTGAAATTGTGTCCCACAAGCAGGTTGATGGGCAAGAGTTGCCTTGTGAGGGTAAATTATACTACAGAGGTGTTGATGTAGAAGAATTTATCGGCGGATATATGAAAGAAAAGAGGTTTGGCTTTGAAGAGGCTACTTATCTTTTGTTATTTGGTAATCTGCCGACAGAAGAGCAGTTAACAAAATTTGTTCAATTATTAGAAGAAAAGAGAGAACTGCCTCCCAGTTTTGTAAGAGACATCATCATGAAGGCACCTAGTAAGGATATGATGAATACCTTATCCAGAAGTGTATTAACGCTTTATTCCTACGATGATATGGCGGATAATACTACAATGGAGAATGTCTTAAGACAAAGTCTTCAGCTGATCGCATTATTTCCGCTGTTATCGGTATATGGCTACCAAGCCTACGGTCACTATCATCATAACAAGAGCCTGGTGATTCATCCGCCCAAAGAAGGGTTATCAACGGCGGAGAATTTATTATATATGCTTCGCCCTAACAAGAAATATACAGAACTGGAAGCAAAGATTCTGGATGTGGCATTAGTGCTTCATGCAGAACATGGCGGTGGAAATAACAGTTCCTTTACGACTCATGTGGTTACTTCCTCAGGGACAGATACATATTCTTCTGTTGCAGCTTCCCTGGGTTCTTTGAAGGGACCAAAACATGGCGGTGCTAACATAAAGGTTATGCAGATGTTTGAAGATATGAAGGAAAAGATTAAGAATTGGGATGATGAAAAGGAAATCAGTGCATATCTTTCAGACATCTTAAATAAAAAAGCGTTTGACAAAATGGGATTGATTTATGGTATGGGACATGCAGTTTATTCCATCTCTGATCCCAGAGCCAATGTATTAAAACAATACGTAAGAAGTTTATCCGAAGAAAAAGGATTAATGAAAGAATTTGGTTTATATGAAATGGTAGAGCGGCTTGCACCTGAGATTATAGCAAGAGAGCGACGTATGTATAAGGGTGTCAGTGCCAATGTTGACTTCTATAGCGGATTTGTTTATCATATGCTGGATCTTCCAAAGGAATTGTACACACCGATTTTTGCAATTGCAAGAATTTCCGGTTGGAGCGCACATCGCCTGGAAGAATTAAATAATGCCGGAAAGATCATCAGACCAGCTTATGAGAGTGTTGCCAAGAGAAAAGATTACATTTCGCTGGAGCAGCGAATTGTTGAATAGTCAGTATATTATCTTAAAATAATTGCTAAAATTTACATGAAAAAAAGAAATAAATTCTAGCATAGTTCAATTCTATCTGCACATACTATGACTGTAACAACTTAATGAAATATTTTGAATGTATATTTCACTAAGCGTTAAACAACAACACAAACTATTTTGAGTAAATCAAAATATGAAATGGAGGAGTTTATATGTCAAGTAGAAACAGAGCAGAAGTTCCAGAAGCAAAGGAAGCATTAAATCGTTTTAAATATGAAGTTGCCAATGAAATTGGTGTGCCTTTAAAACAAGGTTATAATGGTGATTTAACTTCGAAACAGAATGGTTCTGTAGGCGGTTATATGGTTAAGAAAATGATCGCAGATTATGAAAACAGAATGGCAGGCAAATAATAAAAGTAAGTTATAAAATGGTTAACGGTACGGTTGTCAAGTAATTGACAACCGTATTTTTGTTTAGGCTTAATAACTTATTGAAATCTTGCATGGGATAGGGTAAACTTGCAATAAAAAAGTTGACAAAAGTTTATAATATACTAAAATATTATTTGAAGTCATTAATAGCAGTGAATTGTCCTGTCAGGGCGATTGGACAACGGAGAATCAGTATGAGAGTTATAGCGGGGAAAGCAAGAAGATTACAGCTAAAGACGCCGGAGGGACTGGAGACCAGACCAACGACGGACAAAACAAAAGAGACTTTATTTAATATTATGAATCCGTATTTGGCAGATTCTGATTTTTTGGATTTGTTTGCCGGCAGCGGAGCCATAGGCATTGAAGCCCTTTCAAGAGGTGCGAAATATGCTGCTTTTGTTGAGAATAGCAGAGCTGCCGTGGAATGTATCCATACGAATCTACGAACTACTAAGCTGGAGGAAAGTGCGGAGGTCATTGCCTATAGTGCAGTGGAGGCAATACGCATTCTTGAGATTAAGGGCAAGGTTTTCGATGTGATATTTATGGATCCGCCATACAATTATCAGTATGAGAAGGAAGTACTTCTTGCTCTTCAAAATTCAAATATTATTTACTGTGATACAATTATAGTAATTGAGGCATCCTTAAAGACGGATTTTGATTATCTGGAGGATACCAAATTCCGAATCTATAAGAAGAAGGAATATAAGACGAATCAACATGTATTTATTGAATTGAAATAAATCCTGTAAAGATACGAATGTATATGGACAAGCCATATGCTTGTCCATCAAAAACGAAAGGCACGGGTGTAGGAATGAAAGTCGGAATTTATCCCGGCAGCTTTGACCCAATTACTTTAGGACATCTGGACATAATCGTTCGTGCTTCGAAATTGGTGGATCAGCTGATCATCGGGGTGTTACAAAATAAATCGAAAAAACCTTTGTTTTCTTCGGAAGAACGGGTTATGATGATAGAGAAAGTGATTAAAGAATATACGGATATAGATACGATAAAGGTAATAGCTTTTGATGGACTCTTAATTGATTTTGCCGCACAGCAGGAGGCAACGATTATTGTAAGAGGACTTCGGGCTATTACAGATTTTGAATATGAATTGCAGATAGCACAGACCAATCACAAATTGAACGCGAAGGTAGATACGGTATTCTTTACTACAAGTGTAGAGTATTCTTACTTGAGTTCCAGCGCAGTTAGAGAAATTGCAGCCTTTGGTGGGGATATCAGGCAATTCGTACCGGCAAGTATTGTTCAGCCGATCTATGATAAATATAAAATATAAGGAGCGTTTGAGAATGGGAGCAAGCAGAATAGAGCAGTTAATTGAGGATATTTATGAGTTCGTTGAAAGTTGCAGAATGCAACCCTTATCAAGCACCAAGGTGATCGTCCCAAAGGACGAATTGTATGATTTATTGGACGAGCTTCGTTTGAGAACCCCGGATGAGATAAAACGTTATCAAAAAATTATTGCAAACCGAGATGCGATTATTGCAGATGCAGAAGAAAAAGCAGAGAATATTCTTCGTCAGAATAGAGATAAGGCGAAGGAGCTGTTGAATGAACACGAAATTATGCAGCAAGCCTATTACCAGGCGAATGAAATGATCATGCAGGCTTCGGAAGAGGCGGATCGTCTTCGCAGAGAAGCAGCAGAAGAATCAGAACAAATCAGAACAAGTGCTCTGATTTATTCCAACGAAGTATTATCTGAAGTTGAGAATGTATTGGCGAATGCATATGAACAAGCAGTTTCAAGATATGATGGCTTCATTGGTACTTTAAAAAATAATCTTGAGATTATCAATAATAATAAGAGAGAATTAAGTGAACAGCTCTACCCACAGAACAATAATCAGAGCAATGTATCAGCGGCATCAGAGACCTTCTCTGATGAGGACTTTGATTTTGATGAAAACACATTTATAAATGACATTCAGTAGTTTGCCATTCGGCTTGCTTCACTGTTTGATAATGACGCCAAATACGAAAGGTGAAGTTTTTAATACTGAAAGAGCGTATTTACATAGATTGTGGCGAGTAGGAAAGCAATCATTGCAATAATAGCTCTGGCATAGAGATAGGAGCGAATGGATAGTCTTGATCCCTGTATAACACTTTTTGTTTGTGCAACACCAGATAAGCCGCCAAAAGAAGTGAGAGCAGTTATCAGGACTATTTTTGTTTTTATATCGATGGAGGTAGCGCAAATTTGGCTTATGCCAGTAGTGATTTCCAGAATTCCCATGGCAACCGCTTTCATAATACCGGAGGAGACAATGGTATCTTTCATAATTTGAGCCAGAATGGAAAATAATATGATGTAGCCACCAATTCTTGTTACAATTTCAAATCCATTCATGATGGAGCTATCTAGCATCTCAAAACGAAAGGAGCTGGATTTTACAGGGGTATCACTGATCTGAGCTGCGGATAATTTGTTTGATGCCTTATTGATCACAAGGTAACCCCCTTGGTGCATTTTCCTGCCGGATATTCTCATGGAATAAAGGATACGAAAAAGAAAGGCACCGAGGATCGCAGAACCGTATATAATGGCGAACAAGGCATATTTTATGCCCGGAAGATTAAGCTGTGTCAGGGATATGTAGCCTATGATGAACATCGGGCTGGCGTTATTGCATAAGGCCATTAAAAATTGTGCCTCTTCTGTGGAGATACGCCGTTCTGACTCTAAATCTGCGGAGGTCTTCGCACCCATCGGAATACCGGATAAAAAGCCTATGACAACTGGATAGCAGCCTTCTCTGCTGATATGAAAGAGCTTTCCAAAGATGGGATACAATACTTTGCTGATCTGCTTTGTGATGCTTAAACGGACAATTAGATTCGATACAATAATAAAGGGAAGCAGATTAGGGAGTACATTATGAAACCATAAAAGTAACCCGGAGCTGGCACCGCGAAATACTGAGTCTGGAAATAATAACATCACAACTAAAAACAAAAGAACCATTAATTTGATCAAAGTACCCTTTCGTGCTTTTAGAAAATTCATGAAATACTCCTTGAAGACAAGTGACAGGTTTATTATAATTTATGAAATGGATCAGGTTTTATTCAAAAATATAATGATAGGAGATGCAATTATGGCACAGAACAATATCTTACCAAAAAGAAGTGAAGTTGATAAAAAATATACCTGGGCAATTGAGGATTTGTACTCCAGCGATGAACAATGGCAAATGGAGTATAGTAAGGTAAAAGAAATGCTTCCAGGCATAATAGAATACCAGGGAAGGCTATCAAAGTCAGGGGACTTGTTATTGGGCTTTTTACAAACGTCAGACGAGATCAGCAAGCTGATGGAACGGGTCTATGTATATGCGAACCAGAAATATCATGAGGATACAGCCAATCCTGTTTATCAGGATTTATCAAATAAGGCAAGCGCGCTATCGGTGCAGGTCAACAGTGCGATGTCCTTTGCAACTCCCGAAATTTTAACAATCCCGTTGGAAACAATATCACAATTTCAAGCAGAAAACCAAGGATTAGCGGAATATGATTTTTATCTGAAGGACATTCTTCGATTAAAGCCCCATGTACTGTCCGGTGAGATGGAGACACTTCTGGCCGATGCCGGAGAAATCGGAGATGGTGCAAGTAACATCTTTTCCATGTTCAATAATGCTGATATTAAGTTTCCCGAAATTGAGGATGAGAATGGAAACACGATTCAAATCACCCATGGTCGTTATGGTCAGCTGTTGGAAAGTTCTGACCGAAGGGTAAGAAGGGATGCCTTCCAGGGGGTATATGCTACTTATAAAAGCTATCGAAACACTTTGGCAGCTTCCTTTAGTGCAAATGTAAAGCAGGAAGTATTTTTTACGAAAGCCAGAAAATATAACTCTACCTTGGAACGGGCACTGAACGCGGGAAATATACCAACAGAGGTCTATACCAATCTAATTGATGCAGTCCATGAGAATCTTCATCTTATGCACCGGTATGTAGCCTTGCGAAAAAGGCTATTGGGACTTGAGGAACTTCATATGTACGATCTATACGCTCCACTGGTAGCAGATATGAAGATGGAGATTCCTTTCGAAGAGGCTAAAAGTATCGTTGCCAAGGGTCTTGCACCACTGGGAGAAGACTATCAAAAGGTCTTACAGGAAGGCTTTCAAAATCGTTGGATTGACATCTATGAGAATGAGAACAAAAGAAGTGGAGCCTATTCCTGGGGCGCGTATGGAACGCATCCTTATGTGCTGCTGAACTATAATGATACACTTGATAATGTATACACTCTTGCTCATGAAATGGGGCATGCAATTCACAGCTACTATTCGGATATGACCCAACCCTATGCATATGCCGGGTATAAAATCTTTGTAGCAGAGGTTGCCTCTACCTGTAACGAATCTCTGCTAATTGACTATATGCTAAAGAATACCGATGATAAGAAGCAGAAGGCATATTTGATCAATCATTTCCTTGAGAAATTCAAGGGTACTTTATTCCGTCAGACGATGTTTGCAGAATTTGAGATGATCACACATAAGCTGGTGGAGGATGAGGAGAGCTTAACAGCAGATGCCTTATGCAAGATCTATCATGATCTGAATGTGAAGTACTTTGGAGATGGAGTTGTTATCGATGCAGAAATTGATATGGAATGGTCGAGAATACCACATTTTTATAATGCATTCTATGTTTACCAATATGCCACTGGCTATTCGGCTGCCATTGCCTTATCAAGAAGAATTCTAAGCGAAGGAACGCCTGCGGTAGAGGACTATATCCGCTTTTTAAGCGGTGGAAGCTCCAATTATCCGATTGAGCTTTTGAAGGGAGCAGGAGTTGATATGAGTACGAAGGAACCGGTTCATCAGGCGTTGCAGCTGTTTGAAGAATTGTTAGGGCAGATGGAAGAATTGATGAAATAGATTCTAGGAAGCCCGGATCTGTACAGATGGACTGGTACACTTCCGGGTTTCTTCTATATTTCTTAGCTCCAATGCTTCCTTCGGGCTTAGCTGCCGCTTCGAAACAGTGTCTGCTGTGAATACAATATCTTAAGTTAATAAGTTTTGTAAGTACCTATTTTAAATACAAATCGAAAGGAGGAAACAGGGATGGCTGAGAATAAGAATAATTTTACAACAGTTGACGAATACATTCATTTGTATTCACCAGAGATCCAGGAGAAGCTGGAAGCGATTCGTAAGGTGATAAAGGAGAATGTACCGGAAGAGACGGAGGAAAAGATCAGCTGGAGGATGCCGACTTATGCGTTGCATGGTAATTTGGTTCATTTTGCTGCTTTTCAAAAGCATATTGGTTTTTATCCGGCACCGGATGGGATTGAAGCTTATAAAGATCAGCTGGCGAAATACAAGTCTTCAAAAGGAGCGGTGCAGTTTCCGTTAGATCAGCCTGTGCCACTAAAATTGATCGGAGAAATCGTTCGGTATCGTGTGGTGCAGAATAAGAGTATTGCAGAAAGTAAGGTAAAAAAGAATATTGGGGCAGAGTAATCGGCTGTGGAGACAACCTGTGTCATTGTTACTGAACTTTTGTAAACCAATACAAGCTATTTGGATTGATAACAACATAATCTGAGGTAATTGATAGAAGGAGAAAAAGCCAACCGTCAGGTGGCTTTGAATGTGTCGGGGGGCATAGTATCATGATGCGTGCGAAATCAATCTTTAAGTCCATCCAGCAAGCGTTATTAATTTGTAATAAGGAAGGTAAAATAGTATATTTTAATGATGCCTATGCTGACTTTATTAATAAGAAATTAGAGGAAGTAGCAGGCTTGCCGATTAAACAGATACGGCCGGGAACTGCTATTCCAAATGTATTACGTTCCGGAAAACCAAGAGAGAATATGTATCGGATCGAAGGTGAACAGGAGTATTATGCCAATGTATATCCTGTTATCGAAAACAACAGGGTCACGGGAACAATTTCAATTGTAACGACAATTGACAAGGAAAAATTAAAGGCGCGACCTAAGAAAACCTTGCAGCAACGGGTAAGAGAGTTTGAGAAAAAGGAAATTGAAGAAATGCTTTTTATCTATGGATATGATACCAATGGAAAGAAGGCTGTTGCAAAGGAACTGGGAATATCCCTGGCCACCTTGTATAATAAATTGAGTTATTGAAGCTTCCGGAAGGATGGGATAATGTTTCGGAGTGCATAAACAAATGGCAGGAAGTAGTTGGATGATAGAAAGTAAGTGAATAACGGAAAGTAATTAATTAAGAAAATAGCTGGATGATAGGGAGTAATTGGATGACGGGAAGTATCAGTATCATATGACAGAAAGCAATCAAATGATAGAAAGTAATTAAATGACAGAAATTAATTGAATGACAGAAATTAATTGAACGGCAAAAAGTAGCCTGGTGGTAAAAATGAATAATGGAGAGTAATTAAGGGGAGATTCGCAGGAATCTCCCCTTTTGGCGGCGTGGCTTATAATTATATATTTACACGTTTTTTCGCGGTGCTGATACCTATACAGAAAGAATAATTCCATGCTTATACTCATTGACAATGGATGTGCCATATTTATCATAGACAGCCAGGTTATATAAGTGAGAAGCTAAGATATCCCCCTGCAGCATATTAAGTGCAACCGGAGATAATTGCTGTGTAGCTTTTGATACTTTTGTAATAATGGGAATACGTTCTGTTTGTTCGATTTTTCGAAGCAAATGGGAGGATTCCTTTTTTACGCCTAACACCCGGGCATATTGTGCATAGCCCATCTGATTATATTCCGCAACGGTATCCGCTTTGATATTTAGCAGCATATGAAGAAGTGCCCGGTTTATGCGGGTCAGAGTAAGATTTTTTGTTTTGATATCCTGTGCTAAGTCGGATATTGTTAAATGGCAATTGGAATACTTTAATAAGCGCTCAGCCAAATCCTCAGAGATATCCAGATATTCACATAGGGTATTTTTATTTTCGTAAAGCAATTTATATTTGATAGCCTGAGAAAAGTCTTCTTCAGAGATCGGATATCTAAGCTGATGATGCTCTCGAAGTATCTGGAATACATCAGCGGGGACACTATGTCTTATTTCTTCAAAATAATTGTCAGCTTCCGAGCCTTTGCTAAAAATAGCTCGGCGTATTGCTGTAGCGGAACTGATCTGAACGGAGGAAGCGTTCTCATTGCTTAAATCGGGAGCATGATAATGCGCCGCGATACGCTGTATTGTCCTGGGAGTAATCTTGGAATCCAGACGTTTGAGCGCCTTCATATACTCAATTCCCAAAATGTTATTAGGTTCAGTTAGCACATCAGCCAGAGCAGTGCTATAGTTAGTAGGCTGCTCTTCAAGCTGCTGCTGTAATGCTCTGCCTCTGGCAGCAGGATAAGTCAAACCCTCTCGCAGAAAGGCTTGTAACTTATGATCAAAGGAAGGGGGAGCATTCAGTAAAAAGTCCGTAGCTTCCTTAAGCAGGGCAATATCTCCACATTCACTTCCAAAGCAAAGAGAATCAACAATACCTAGACGCTCCAATAGGGAGACTGCTCCGTGAGCAAAATATTCAGCACTGGCAGTGGCATAGCATACGGGTAATTCAAGAACAAGATCGACCCCATTATTTAAAGCCATCTTTGTCCGGCTGTATTTGTCAAGAACAGCAGGGGTTCCCCTTTGTACAAAATTACCACTCATCACGGCAATGACATAATCGGCTCCAGTCACTTTTTTTGCTTCATCGATATGGAATTTGTGACCATTATGGAATGGATTATATTCAGTTATCAAGCCTACAACCTTCATTAACAATCTCCTATAAATATTTATTTCATCACGCTCATTCATACATGCTTTAATATATCATTTTCATAAGTTAACGTCAATTACAACAACTAATTCGCTTCTGATTTGGTTATAATATCTAGGTATAAATGTAGTAGTGTCAGAGAAAACATTAAATCCTATGGTTTCGTATCACATTTTCGTAGTAATTAACAAAGAAATTATATTATTATCATTAATTTTGTTTAAAGAAACCTACTTTTTTCTACAAAATGTACTTGTGTCTAAAGGTATTTTGGCTTATAATCAAAGTTATGGTTTTTACTTATTATTTATATACATTAATTTTATTTTATTGAAGTGCAAGGAAGGAGATACATCATGAGTTTCATTGATGGAATCAAAGCAAGAGCAAAGCAAAACATGAAAACGATTGTGCTGCCGGAGTCTGACGACAGAAGAACCTTAGAAGCTGCAAGTAAAATTTTAGCTGAGGGTGTTGCCAACATCGTTTTAGTAGGTAATAAGGAAGCAATTGAAAAAGGGGCAGAGGGTCTGGATATTTCCAAAGCTACCATTATTGATCCTGATAACACAGATAAACTTCAGGCATATATTGATATTCTTGTTGAAGTTAGAAAGAGTAAAGGTATGACACCAGAGCAGGCAAAGGAGCTCTTAACCAAGGATTATCTATACTTTGCAGTAACGATGGTGAAAGCAGGGGACGCAGACGGTATGGTATCTGGAGCGGTACACTCAACAGCTGATACACTTCGCCCTTCTCTTCAGATTTTAAAAACAGCTCCTGGTACTAAGCTGGTATCCGCATTTTTTGTTATGGTTGTACCAAATTGTGAATTTGGTGATGAGGGAACCTTTATCTTCTCCGATGCTGGTCTGAATCAAAATCCTAATTCTGAAGAACTGGCTGCAATTGCAGGCAGCAGTGCAAAAAGCTTCGCATCTTTAGTTGGCAAAGAGCCAGTCGTAGCTATGTTATCCCACTCTACAAAGGGAAGTGCAAAGCATCCTGATGTTGATAAAGTAGTGGAAGCAACCAAAATTGCGAAGGAATTATATCCTGAGTATAAAATAGATGGAGAATTCCAGTTAGATGCAGCGATTGTACCAAGTGTTGGAGCATCAAAAGCACCTGACAGTGATATTGCCGGTAAGGCAAATGTATTAATATTCCCTGACTTGGATGCAGGAAATATTGGTTATAAATTAGCACAGAGACTTGCTAAGGCGGAAGCCTACGGTCCTATTACACAGGGTATTGCCAAGCCTGTGAATGATTTATCAAGAGGCTGCTCTGCCGATGATATTGTAGGTGTTATTGCAATTACTGCAGTACAGGCAGCAGAGGCCTAAAATACGCAAAAAAGCGAAGTGAATGCTTCGCTTTTCCCAGTATATCATATATTTTTTACTTTTATTGCTATTTTTTAAAACCATTGCTCTGAGAAAAATCAGAGTAAAACATATTTAA
The DNA here is from genome assembly GCA_023392995.1 of Bacillota bacterium. GTDB lineage: Bacteria > Bacillota > Clostridia > Lachnospirales > Lachnospiraceae > Mobilitalea. The sequence continues at coordinate 23,101 of JAEWMZ010000117.1, read as the reverse complement.
TATTAAAAAAGTGAGGTATGCGTAAAATGAAAGTATTAGTTATTAATTGTGGTAGTTCTTCTTTAAAGTATCAGTTGATTGATTCAGCTTCTGAGCAAGTGTTGGCGGTTGGTATTTGTGAGCGTATTGGACAAGACGTAAGTCATTTAAAGCACACACCAGAAGGTCAGAATAAAATAGTAATCGAAACTACTGATATGAAGAATCATGAGGTTGCCGTTCAGATGGTACTCCATGCATTAACAGATGAAAAACACGGCGTAATTAAGTCTCTGGATGAAATCGGAGCAATTGGACACCGCGTAGTACACGGTGGTGAGAAGTTCGCTAGCTCCACAATTATCAATGAGGAAGTGATTGCAGCATTAGAGGAATGTAGCGAGTTAGCACCTCTTCATAATCCTGCAAACTTAATCGGTATTCATGCATGTGAGAAATTAATGCCAGGAAAGCCTCAGGTTGGTGTATTTGATACCGCTTTTCATCAGACAATGCCTCCAAAAGCTTATTTATATGGTATTCCTCACGAATACTACAAAAAATATAAGATTCGTAAATATGGTTTCCACGGAACAAGCCACAGCTTTGTATCCAAAGAAACAGCTGAGTTCTGCGGTTTAGATATCAATAACTCCAAAATCATTGTTTGCCACCTTGGAAATGGTTCCAGTATCTCTGCTGTATTAAACGGCAAATCCATTGATACCAGCATGGGCTTTACTCCACTTGCAGGTCTTGTAATGGGAACCAGATGCGGTGATATCGATCCTTCTATCATTGAGTATATGGCGAAAAAAGAAGGTAAGACCCTTGATCAGGTTATGAATGTTCTGAATAAGGAATCCGGACTTCAGGGTATGTCTGAAGTATCCAGTGACTTCCGTGATCTGAATGATGCAGTTGACGAAGGAAATGAATTAGCAACGATTGCATTCCAGGTATTCTGCTATAACGTAGCAAAATATATTGGAAGCTATGTAGCTGCTATGAATGGTGTAGATGCAATCGCCTTTACAGCTGGTGTTGGTGAGAACGACTGGAGAGTAAGAGAATGGGTATGTGAATACTTAGGTTACTTAGGCGTTAAGATTGATTTGGAATTAAACAACACTAAGAGCAAGCTGCTTATGCTGACTACACCTGAGAGCAAGACAAAGGTTTGTATCGTTCCTACGAATGAAGAGTTAGCAATTGCCAGAGAAACCGTAGAATTACTCAAATAAGTAAGAAATAACAATTTTTGATTGACAAAAAGTATTTCACTGGTTATAATACAAGAAGCGCGTAAAAAAGAGTTTATTTTATAAATTCTTGTAAAGCAGTGAATATTCGGGAGATTACAATGCTTATATCTTTGTCAGAAATAATGACTACGAAGGATAAGATAGCAAAGGTCGATGCCCCCATTGAATTGGAGAGTGTTGAATACCAGGGTGCTACTTATGGATTCGCTCATAAGGAACCGGTAGAGCTCACAATTACTAATCTTGGAGACAAGGTCGTAATGATCGAGGGCAAAACGAATATTTCTTTGACCCTATACTGTAACAGATGTCTGAAGGAGATCATATATCCGATCGACATCGAATTTCAGAAAGATATTGATTTTAAGCTTTCTGAGAAGGAGCGTACAGACGGTCTGGACGAAACAAATTATATTATTGGATACAATCTGGATGTAGACACATTGATTTATGAAGAAATCCTAATAGATTTCCCAATGAGCCTTTTATGTGCTGAGGACTGCAAAGGACTTTGCGAAAAGTGCGGAATAAATCTTAATGAGAATACCTGTGAATGCGATACGCATCATTATGACCCCAGAATGTCAGTAATCCGAGATATTTTTAACAATTTTAAGGAGGTGTGACAGATGTCTATTTGTCCAAAGGGTAAACATTCTAAAGCAAGAAGAGATAGCCGTAGAGCTAACTGGAAGATGACTGCTCCAAACTTAGTAAAGTGCAGCAAGTGTGGAGAACTCATGGTTCCTCATAGAGTATGCAAAGCTTGTGGTTCTTACAACAAGAAAGAAATCATTACAGCTGAATAATTTAGTTAAAGTTAAAGCTCCTGGGGAATTTATTCCAGGAGCTTTTTGCTACCTTAAAACTATAAGAAATAGAAACCCTTTCCATACGAAGTGAAGTCTGTTGTCGGCTACACAGTCGATTCGAAAAGGGAGTAATATTTTAGGATAGATTAATTAATTCTTTTGTCTATGATCAGAATCTCAAAGCAAATTACCAAAGTTCCAAGGCTATAGCCCATTGGTGCAATATACCATAGATTCGGATTCATTAAGATAGCGCCAAAAAAACCAAGGAAGCATAAGCTTCCACATACACATAGTGGATTTTTGACTTGTCCTTGTTGTTGCTTAATTAAATCGTATTAAAGTAATTTCATCCGTGAGAATAAATGTTTTTATTAAGTTAAGAAGAGGTTAATATGTGCTGATACTGGATAAAAGCAATATGTGTCATCTGCAATTCGAAGATCTGAATCTTATGAGATTCTAATAAAAGCTTAGGACTACTATAATGGTAAATGGAAGTGATCAAAGATATAATCATATAGAAAGTAAACAATTTCTATCAAGGGAAATAGATACTTTTATTATATTTTATCAAGGAGAGCAAAAGGAATGGGGTTATTTGAATACTTATTCGAAAGAAAAAATCCAGGGAATATTGGAGATATTGAAAGAAATAAGCATCCGAAAGAGCCGGTTAGTAAAGCAGTGCTTATGATCAAATTGATCCTTTCGGTAGCAATGATATATGGTTTATTCTATCTGACTGTCCTGCAAAGCTTTTATTTGAAGAATTTCATTCTATTTGTTCTGGTTTTGACAGGTTATTGTTTCATAAGCTATTGGTATATTCCCCGCCCGGATGTATCAAATATGGGGCTGTTTGGTGGACTGATCGACCACCCTTTTAAATATACAGATGATATCAACAGAGGGCTTCTTGGGTTGTATATCATAATGTGTCCGGGAAGATTCATTGCAACGACAATGGTTCAGACCTTCTACGTAATAAAAAGAATGAGCAAAAGGTAGATGAGTGAAACATAGGTAAGGTCGATGATTCCAACATAGGGTACGGAACCTGTCTTTACTAGCATAAATTTAATCCATAGGAAGATAAAAAAGCGGGGGCTCAACCTTATGGTTGAGCCCCCATGGGAGTTTAGTAACAAGAACTTATGTTACAGTATTTTAAAATTTGATTAAATAAGTCACCGAAATTGCAAGAACTGAATTTAAAACACATAATGTTTACCTCCTTAAAAGTGATTATCTTTCTTAGGAACAATAAAATTGTAACATATTCGTAATAATTATGTAATAATTAAAGTGATGGTAAAAGAGTAACCATGTGGATATGATACAAATATAAGGAAAGTATATCTACTAAGGTAACTTAGAAACAAGTATACATAACAAACTTACAATCATTTTTAAGACTATTGCCAAAAATACGATTGTAATCAATCTGGGATGAACTTCACAAGTTCCATTTCAAAAATACGATTGTAATCAATCTGGGATGAACTTCACAAGTTCCATTTCAAAAATACGATTGCAATCAATCTGCGATGAACTTCACAAGTTCCATTTCAAAATTATGATTGCAATCGATCTGGGAGGAGCTTTACAAGTTCATATTGTGAGTTCAGGATAGACCATAGAGGCTGATAGAAGATCATAATATTCCAAATGCCGGAACCCTGAAGCTGATATTTATCAATAAGACTATTTAAAGCTTCAATACTTCTGGGATCAATATACCATACAATATGATCAATTGGACTTGCTGAAAACGAGAATTGATAGTTAAAATATGGAGTCTGTGATATGGTATCAAAATCTATATTAGCATCTGCATCATAGGCGATCTTGATAGCGGTGTTAATGGTAACAGAGTTAACGGTCGTGCGGCCTGGAATATAGGGGAGTTCCCAATCATATCCGATGAGTGGTTCCCCAACAGAGACTAGCTCAGGAGGAATGATGGTGACAATATGTTTTAAAAATACATTAATTAAGGCGATTGAGTTAACCGGGGCTGGAGGACCGGTCTTTTTACCCCAAACGTATTGAAAAAAGGTAAAGCCGTCAACATTTGGACTGATTTTTAAATAGTCGATACGTTCGAACTTTATCTCATTATCCTCATAGCGGAGATTGGGATTGATTGTATAAAAGATCAGATAATTTTCCTGAGCTAACAGGTTGGAGATCTTTGTTAAAAAGCTAAAATAAAGCTCTTGGTTAATTTCGTTCATAGTACTGATCATGATATTGATACCCTGATATTTTGTGGCTTTAAGAATGGTAAGCATATTTGATATCAGGCGGTTTTGATATTCTTTATTTAGTAAGAGCTCATAGACCATCTCTACATCAACATCACCTTGGGGTGACATAGCAGATATCATTAGTAATGGGATTGTTCCATAGGTAACAGCTGATTCTATGAGCTGAGTATCATCGTTATAGCTGATGACTTCTCCCGCATCTAGAATACGGTAATTAAACACAGATAAGTAGGTTAGGTAGGGCAGCACCTTAATTAGAGTATTATGGCTGATGAAGGGATAAGCATAGCCGTTCGTAACAAGCTTTTTTCCATGAGTGTCATAACTGATCACCAAGGTTTCACCGGGATAAATATATTCTCTATCGGAAAGAAAGGAATTATTTCTTAATAATTGAAGCAGTGTGATACCATACATCTCTGAAATTGATTGCAGGGTATCCCCCTCTTGCACTATATGAGTTTTCGTTGGATAGGTGATAACAATCGCTTGGCCATGTGCTAAATTGACAGTATTCTCAAGACCGTTGTCCTGTATTAATTGATAAGCAGGAATACCAAATTTATTAGCAATGGAGATAATTGTATCACCGGGTTGTACTACATATATGTCCATGATAATCCTCATATTGATTAATTATTTATAGTATATGATATGAATTTAAGGATTAGCATTTAAATTATATCCTAAGCTCGCAGCTGTTCCAGATGATATTAAGTGAAAAAGATGATAAGCAATGTTTTCTTTATGAAGTTTTCGATAGAGTATCTGACACCAAAGGGTATTAGTGCTTCAAGCATGCTACTTAGATAATAGGTTATGCATTATATGCACCACATATCTCTCAAGGGTATCTTCTTGAAGGAGAAAGTCCGTGTGTACCTCCAGGAAGGATAATTTATCCATATGCTTAATTTGAAAGCAAGGCGTAATTTGTTGCTCATACTGAGGCACAAAGATACCTTGTTTTCTGGTATAACAGGTTGCCTGAGTGGCTTTTTTTCGGTATTCCTTATCAACAAAGCTGGCAACACTTTTATGAATTGCATAATCTTCGGCTGGAAGATAATAATAATCTTTATAGTTAGTATAAAAATACTTTAATTCGCCCTCGTATATAGATATGGTTAAGGTTGCAATATTGTTTGAGGCATATAAATGAGCCAGTCCATTGGTATAGCTAATTGCGACCGGCAGCTTAGCACTGATTTCAAAATGAATCACTAAATTTTTATCCTCCACGTATGCCTGCTGAATACGGAATGGCTTTTCGAATAGATCCGCATAGAAAAGAATGGGAGAAAGGCAGATTAAGCCTTGAATATCATCTGAATTGTGCAGCAGCAAAAGCTGTAAAAGCTGCTCTGCCTCAGAGGGAGAAGGCAGTGTGAGTTCTGGATTTCTCCTTGTCCACAAATCCTCATAATGCTTTTTACCAAGATAGCTTTGATAAACCTGGATTAAATCGCCCCCATCAAAGGTGTCCTGACGGCAAATATTCAGAAACTGTTCAAGCGTTTTTAATTTGAAGTTTTTTAATTGGAATAGCTTTTTATAAGGAGTTAGCTTTTTATATATGTCGAAGCTAATAATTTGATCAAAGGAATAGTTCAAATTCAGTAGATTCAACTTTCGCTGTAAATAAGGAAGATCAAAGCCGGTGCCATTATAATGAATTAAGACCTCATAATCTTTAAGGAATTCAAAAAAAGCGGTTAGCAGCTGGGCTTCCTCATGAATGCCTTCTGAAAACCACTGAAGAATGTGAAAAGAGGAATCTTTATAATATGCACAGCCGATTAAGTAGAGATAAGTGGAATCCGCAGAAAACCCGGTGGTTTCGATATCGAAATATAAAATTTTACGAAGATCATATTCCTTTTCAAAGGGATATTCCGGTGTTTGATTTGTTGCAAATTGTCTTTTTATCATTCTTGTGACTCCTCCATTAATGCTTTTATTTTATCATAGAAGCCGAAACTTATCAAATTTTAATAAAGTTAATAAAAAACTTACTGAATTTTCTAAAACGATGTGATATCATACCATATGTGGACACGGTATATTTAATCAAAAAAGGGAGATTAGTGAAATATTCAGCGTTTCACATCCAGTATGGAGCATCCTAGAGATGAATGTCAGTCAGTGTGAAATATATAACACTTCACATGCTACGGTCGAATGTCCAATTTAACCAATCAACAACAACTATAATGAACATACATGGAGGAACAATAACATGTGGAGTATTAAAATATTCGGTGATGAATTCTACTATTTGTTTTACATATTCTTATTATATAGCGTTTTCGGTTGGGTTTATGAAAGTACTCTTGTATCGGTAAGAAAGAGAACTCTAGTGAACCGCGGCTTTTTAATTGGACCGGTTATTCCGATTTATGGGAGCGGTGCATTAGTAGTATATATGGCTCTCTGGGATGAGAGAAATAATTTGTGGATGGTCTTTTTTGGAGGAATGATACTGGCTACTGCTTTGGAGTTTTTTACTTCCCTGGCAATGGAGTTGATTTTCCATACAAGATGGTGGGATTATAGCACACATCCCTTTAATGTTAGCGGAAGAATAAGCCTATTTGTATCACTGTTCTGGGGATTTCTTTCGATCCTGATGGTTACTTTTTTTCAACCGGTGATCAATGGGTTGATCGATATTATCCCACGAGGAACCGGTGAGATAGTAGGTTATATTGTAATACCCTTGCTTTTGCTGGATACGACGACTACAATTATATCTACAATTAAATTTGAGCAAATTCTTACCAAGCTTAATAGCTTACGCGTTGAGATGGTGGAATATCTTGGAACGAAGAAGATATTTGAGACAGGAGAAGGCTGGAAAGCCAGATTTGAAGAATTACGTATGCTGGGGATCTTCACCGAGGCGAGAAGCTCGATCGATGAATGGATGAGCAACCAGAAAAACCTTGTATCGACCAGTAAAACAGAGTTAAAGGAGATAAAGCCGGAGATTGAAGCAAAATTAAAGGAATTCTTTCGGCGTTATCAAAGTATCAAGACCTTGAAGACCCATATTCGTTTATTAAAAGCCTTTCCTTCCATGAAGGTAAGCAAGCTCAGGGAAGATGCTTTACATGATTTACGTGAAAAGATTAATAAGAAAACGGTTCGTGAATTAAGTAAAGAATTCAAAGAAGAGGTAAAAGGAACAATTAAAGGTAATTTAAGCGGTATCTTAAAAGCAGTGTTGGTTGGAATCTTGGTACTTGGACAAATGGCACTGATTATCTATTTATCCTTCTTGCTTAGAGGTTATACCATCTATATTTACTCTGCAATACAGGTAATCAGTATTATTGTTATTATTGGTTTGATTAATGATAACCGCAATACTTCCTATAAGATCGGATGGATTTGTATTATTACTGCATTACCCATTACCGGACATATTATGTTTTTCCTTTGGGGAAATGGCAGAAGGAGCAAGATTGATAATGGGATTTTGATGAAGCTGAAAAGAGGAGCAGAATTTCTCGAATTTAAGCCGGAGGTTACCAGCCAGTTTGCCATGAAATACCCTACGAAGAGCAGAATGGCAAAATATTTGGAGTCCAACTCTTTTCCTCTATATAGAAATAATAAGGTTGACTATTATCCCATGGGTGAGGATGCCTTTGAAGCAATCTTCGAGGAGTTGGAAAAGGCAGAGAAATTCATTCTGATCAACTTCTTTATTGTTGCAGAAGGGGCATTATGGGATCGCATGCATAAACTTCTGAAGCAAAAAATGAACGAGGGCGTCAGGGTAATGTTCCTCTATGATGATTTCGGAGGAATGCTTCGTACGCCCAGTAATTTCAGAAAAAGCTTGGAACATGAAGGGATGGAGGTTCGTGTATTTAATCCGATTCACCGTTACACAGATAAGCTGTATCTGAATTTCCGTTCCCATCAAAAGATTATTGTTGTGGATGGAAATGTAGGTTTTACGGGAGGAATGAATCTTGCGGATGAATATGTGAATCTGGTTCATCGATTTGGAACCTGGAAGGATAATGCCATCCGTGTTGAAGGTGATGCAGTATGGGGCTTAACGGTAACATTTTTACAGATGTGGGAGGTCTCAGGAGCAAGTGCACCGATGGACTATACTCCATTTCGTCCCTCCAGGCAGTTTGAAGAGAATGAAGTATACTGCCAGGTGATATCTGACGGACCCGCGAATAACCCGAGAAATCCCGTTGAAAATATCTATAAACAGATGATGTATTATGCTAAGAAGGTATTGTATATTACAACCCCCTACCTTATAATTGAAGAAGATATGCGGGATGCGTTAATGACAGCAGCAGTCAGCGGAATTGATGTACGCATTATTACTCCCTTTATTCCTGATAAAAAGAATGTAAAAATTCTTACGAATTATAACTATGGAAAATTATTAGAGGCGGGAGTAAAGATCTATGAATATACCCCAGGGTTTATTCATGCGAAGACAATTATTACAGAGGACAGTGCAATTGTCGGCACCATTAATATGGATTACCGCAGCTTTTATCTGCATTATGAATGCGGTGTATGGATCTGCGATAAGGATACGATCCGAACAATTCATGAGGACATATTACGTACTATGGAACAGTGCCATGAGGTAACCTATGAGGAATGGAAGAACAGACCGTTCCTTATGAAGGCGTATCAGCGTATTTTAAATGTTTTTTCGACGATTATGTAATTGCTTTCATAAGGCAATTGCGAAACAATATAGTTTTTTTTAATTGTATACACAACAGATGCTATTTCTACGCTCCAACGCTTCCTTCGGGCTTAGCTTCCGCTTCGAAACAGTATCTGCTGTGTATACAATAGCTTCTGCTAATGAGTTTCGCAACGACCTAAATTGCTTTCATTAAGGGAAAGGAGAATCAGATATGTACACGAATGTATGCAAGCATTGCCATAAAGTGTTTAGCTCCAGATTTAAGACCTATGCCTGTGAGGACTGCAGACAAGTTGATGCAGATCATTTTGACGATATTGAAGCATATCTGAAGGAGTATCCGAATAGTAATGCATTACAGATCTCTGAAGCGCTGGGAATTACAGCCTTTGAAATACTGAATTATCTCAAGGAAGGCCGCTTGAATGTTTCAAGAGGATATTTTGAGAAATTAACGGATTAAATACAAAAGTTTAGATTGAAATATGAGGTGTACCATGATTAGTTATTTAAAAGGCGAACTGGCGGAAGTGAAAGAAAACTATGTGGTAATCGAGGTGGGAGGCATTGGTTATGAGGTGTATCTGCCCTCCTCCTCGATTATGGAATTGCCCTCCAGAGGCAGCAATATAAAGATATATACCTATCTTCACGTAAGAGAGGATGCAATTGGTCTCTTTGGTTTTCTGACAAAGGATGATCTGGAAATGTTTAAGCTGCTAATTACCGTTAATGGGATTGGTCCCAAAGGAGCTTTAGGAATTTTGTCTTCGCTGTCCGCGGATGATATTCGTTTTGCGGTTCTTGCGGAGGATGCAAAGATCATTGCAAAAGCGCCGGGAGTTGGTAACAAAACAGCAGGAAAGCTAATACTTGAATTAAAGGATAAATTTAAGCTGGAGACAGCTTTTGAGCAACGCTTCCTTAATCAGGAAGAAAAGCAGGCAAGTTCAGGGATGACTGGAAGACAGGAATTCCATAGAAAGAAGGAAGAAGCGGTTCAAGCGCTTACGGTTCTTGGCTACTCGGCCTCCGAATCACTTAAGATAGTGAATCAGGTGGAAATAACGGAGGATATGACCTCGGAGGAAATCTTGAAAAAGTGCTTAAAGAAGATGTAGAAAATGATACAACTGGAGAAATGTTATGGCGAAACGTATGATCACTACCGATTTTACTGAAGAGGATAAAAAGATTGAGGGCTCTCTACGACCACAATTACTATCTAGTTATATCGGGCAGGAAAAAGTAAAAGAAAATTTAAAGGTATATATAGAGGCAGCAAAGCAGAGAAAAGAATCCCTAGATCATGTACTCTTTTTTGGCCCGCCGGGACTTGGGAAAACCACTCTGGCCGGAATTATCGCCAATGAGATGGGAGTAAGCATAAAAATTACTTCCGGACCAGCCATTGAAAAACCCGGAGAGATGGCGGCTATCCTTAATAATCTTCAAGAGGGAGATGTTTTGTTTGTCGATGAAATTCACCGTTTGAACAGACAGGTGGAGGAGTTATTATATCCCGCCATGGAGGATTATGTGATTGATATTGTAATCGGTAAGGGTTCCGCTGCCAAATCAATTCGTATCGATCTGCCAAAATTCACCTTGGTCGGAGCAACCACAAGAGCAGGAATGTTGACACCACCGCTCAGAGATCGTTTTGGGGTAGTGAACCGGCTGGAATTTTACACCATAGAGGAGCTCAAGGAAATAATCCTAAGGTCGGCAGATGTTTTGCAGGTTGAAATTGATGAAGATGGGGCTATAGAGCTGGCAAGGAGATCAAGAGGCACCCCTCGGTTAGCAAATCGGTTATTAAAGCGAGTTCGTGATTTCGCCCAGGTTCGATATGATGGAAGGATCACAAAAGAGGTTGCGGGCTTTGCACTTGATTTACTGGAGGTTGATAAGCTTGGACTGGATAACATAGACCGGGCTATTCTTGTCACCATGATCGAGAAATTTAGCGGAGGACCAGTCGGAGTAGAAGCCATTGCTACCACTATTGGCGAAGATGCGGGGACCATAGAAGAAGTATATGAGCCTTATCTTGTGCAAAATGGTCTTATTCTGCGTACGCCCAGAGGAAGAGTTGCTTCGGATCTGGCCTACCGTCATATTGGTCTATCCTAGGAGGAATGCACGGTTTGACGCAGCTTCTGACAGCAAGTAGGGAATGGGGAGGATTGAAACCGCAACATATCATTACAAACGGCTTGTCAGAAAAATTAACATAAGTTATAATGATTTCGTCAGAGCATGGAATTTACTAAATTCTATATCACATTAGGGGGCACTGTTTATGAACAAGTATCACGATATTGAAGTTATTATTAATAACAAGAGATATACCTTAAGTGGATACGAAAGTGAGGAATATTTGCATAAAATTGCTTCTTATATTAACGGTAAGCATACAGAGTTTCGTAACAAGGATGCTTTCAAGTTTTTGGACTCTGATTTAAAACATATCTTAATGCAGATTAATATAGCAGATGATTATTATAAAGCGATGGACAGATTACATGAGTACGAGAAAGAAAATGAACAAAAAAGCAATGAGATTTTTGATTTGAAGCACGAACTGGTATCGGCGCAGGAAAAGCTTGATGCAACTCAGAAGGAATTTGAGGAGATAAAGAAAGAGCTTTATGAAACGCAGAAAAAGATAGTTCGGTTAGAAACAGAACGCAGAGATAATCGGAGTGATCACAGAAACGATTTTCGGGGTGATAATCGAAGCGATAATCGAAGATAGTTGTAAAACAGGCAGACTGTCCATGCAAGTTTGAATTAGAGTACTAATTCACTTGTTGTGCTAAGTGATACGGTAAAGGTGGGGTGTGTCCATCGATCTGTATCCTTAGCCAGGACAGTCTTTTCTATTTCTGAGATTAGGGGATAGAAGAGGCAAAATGGAGGAAGCAGATCACCCTATTTTATAGATGAATCGGTTATCAGAGTGGAAAGGCATGGTTTATGAATGATAAAAAAGATTGAAATTTTAGCTCCGGCTGGTTCCTATGAGGGAATGATAGCAGCTATGAATGCCGGATGTGACGCAGTATATATTGGAGGCAGCAGCTTTGGAGCCAGAGCTTATGCAGGGAATCTGGATGAGCCGGCAATGTTAGCAGCTATCGATGAGGCTCATATCCGGGGAAAGCAACTGTATCTGACGGTGAATACGTTATTAAAAGAAAAGGAGCATACAAACCAGCTGTACTCCTATTTGGAGAAATTCTATCTGCAGGGGCTGGATGCCGTTATTGTTCAAGATGTAGGAGTATTGCATTTCATCCATGAACAATTTCCGAAGCTTCCGATTCATGCTAGTACGCAGATGACCCTTACTATGGCGGAGGGAGCCAATCTTCTGAAGCCTTACGGAGTAACCAGATTAGTCACCTCCAGAGAATTGAATCTGAAAGAGATTAAAAATATTCGAGAAAATACGGATTTGGAGATAGAGACCTTTGTTCATGGAGCTTTGTGCTATTGCTATTCCGGCCAGTGCTTGATGAGCAGTATGATTGGCGGCCGCAGTGGTAACCGGGGGCGCTGTGCGCAGCCTTGTCGCATGACTTATCGGTTTTATGAGGAAAATTACAAGCACTCCGGCGGACAGGAAAAATATTTGCTTAGTCCCAAGGATATCAATACGCTTACCATAATTCCAGAGCTGGCAGAAGCCGGGATTGATTCCTTTAAGATTGAAGGACGTATGAAGCGTCCGGAATATGCTGCTGCAGTGGCAAGACTTTACCGAAAGTACGTTGATTATTATCAAGAAAAGGGAAAAGCTGCTTATGAGACAATGATCAAAGGTGAGAAGTTTCATGAGGACATGCTTCAGCTTCAGGATGTCTATAACCGGGGAGGATTTTCAGAAGGTTATGGGAAGACTTACCATGGCAAAGCCATGATGTCTTTGAATCGCCCGAATCATAGCGGTGTGCTTGTGGGTGAAGTGGTAGAAATACAGGGCAGTCAGGTAGGTATTTTATTAAAAGAGAAGGTGAACGCCCAGGATATCTTAGAACTTCGTGCTGACCAGGAAGCTGTCTATGAATTTACGGTTAAGGATACCCACGAAGCAGAACAATTGCTAAGAACGAATGTTGGAAAAAGACCGATTCCCCTGGAGAGTAAGAAAGCACCCGGGAAGCAGCAACGGGGAGCAGCTGCGCCCCAGATGAGAAAGGGCTTACAGGTATATCGCACCAAGAACAATTCCTTGCTGGCAGAGCTGTCCAGAGAATATATCGAAAAGAACAGGCAAAGAGGAATAAAAGGAACCTTAGAGGCACATCTCGGTGAAAGGCTGGCGCTAACGCTTCAATGTCAGGGAGCTGTAATTACGGTGTATCATGAGACGGTACAAGAGGCATTAAAGCAGCCTATGACAAAAGAAAAGCTGGCAGGAGCCCTCGAGAAGACCGGTGGAACCTTATTCTATTTCGAGGAGCTGAATATTAACTCCGATGATAATATCTTTCTTCCGGTAGCTTGGTTAAATGAAATACGAAGACTTGCAATAACAAGACTTCAGGAAGAAATTGCAGGGCAGTACCGCAGAATCAGAGTAGATCAACCGGTTGAGGAGCGCAGCATAACAGCGGCGCTTGTGAAGGAGGGAGACAGGTGCGTTACCTCTAAGAATCCAGAAAACTTTGACTTTACTGTGTCCGTACAGACAGAAGAGCAGTTTGAGGCAGCACTGGACATGAGAGAAGTGACCGTGATTCAGGTTGATTACGATTGCTTTGAAATCCTTGACATAGAGTCTTTCGCAAATAAAGCAGAGCAAAAAGGAAAGCAGTTTTATTTGACACTGCCATCTATTTGCAGAGCGAATCGCTATTCTGATTTGAGGCAGACAATAGAACAAATTATGAAGTTGACAGCCCTGACCGGCTTTGTTGTCAAAAATTTTGAAGAAATTGCATTGCTAAAGTCGTTATGGAAGGAAGAAATGACAAAAAAGCAAATAATTCTTAATTATAATATGTATACTTATAATAGGGAGTCAAAGCGATTCTGGCAGGAGCAAAAGTTAGAGCATTTTACGGCTCCGGTGGAATTAAATTACCAGGAGCTGAAAGAGCTTGGAATTAGGGACAGTGATTTGGTGGTATATGGTTATCTTCCACTAATGGTATCGGCGCAATGCCTGTTTGAAAATACGTCATCCTGTGTCAAAGGAAAAGGGGCGGCAGTTCCGAATGGTAAAAACAATATACAGGGACGTTTGGTTGATCGGCTTGAGAAAAGCTTTTATGTAAAAACCAGCTGCAATGGATGTTATAATACGATATACAATGGACAGCCCCTGGCTTTATATAAGCAGGCAGAGGATATCTTAAAGCTAAACCCAAAAGCGATCCGACTGGACTTTACCAAAGAAGCTTATGAGGAAACAAGAAGAATAATACAATTATTCTACGAGCGCTTTTGTCTTGGAAAGCAAGGACCAGACGAGCTTTCAGATTATACGACAGGACATTTTAAACGCGGAGTGGAGTAAAGAATAGGAATACAGGAGGCTGTTATGAATTTAATTGTTCAATTAATTAAATATCTGATGATTTTATTAATGGGAATATACTCATACTATAGCTTTACTGTGTTCCGATCAAAAAGTAAAAGCTATCAGCGGCGCCTTTATGCTATTTTGACGGTTTTGATATTTTTTCTGCATTTTATTGGGTATGCAACACTGTTTATACAGATACCCAGCCAGAAACTGCTTATATTGTATGGCGGAGAAGTTTTTCTTCTTTTATTCGTATTAGTAGCATATCAGCTGATTTATCCGAAGATGCCGAAACTTTTGCTGCGGAACATGCTGATGCTTTTGGTAATCAGCTTTATCATGCTGACGAGATTAAATTATGATATGGCAGTAAAGCAGGTTATCATTGTAGCCTTTTCCTTTTTGCTATGCTTAACGGTACCACTCATCATGCGGTCAAGAATGAATTTGAGACGCTTTGGCTGGTTTTATGGTCTTGCTGGTATCGGAACCCTATTGTTGGTGTTATTGGTCGGCATAACAAAAAAGGGAGCCACGAATTGGATATCCATTGCTGGTATCAGCCTGCAGCCCTCAGAATTCGTTAAGATATTGTATGTATTATGTATCGCGGCCATGTTCAAGGAAGAAGCCAGCTTTCGCAGGATTTGCACCGTGACTGCAATTGCCGCTTCTCATGTGCTTATTTTGGTAGTACAAAAGGATTTGGGCGGTGCGCTGATTTTTTTTGTTACCTATTTGTTTTTGTTATATGTTGCTACGGCGAAGCCCTTCTATCTCTTTGGGGGATTACTTGGCGGGAGTGGGGCAGCTGTGATAGCTTATCGATTGTTTTATCATGTCAGAGTTAGAGTAATGGCTTGGAAGAATCCCTTTGCTTATATTGACAAGGAAGGTTATCAGATTACGCAATCGCTCTTTGCGATTGGAACAGGCGGCTGGTTTGGTATGGGACTCAACAGAGGTCTGCCAACGGATATACCGGTCGTGGAAAGTGATTTTATTTTTTCAGCAATGTCAGAAGAGCTGGGAGGCTTCTTTGTTATTTGTATAATTCTTATTTATTTAAGCTGCTTTGTTATGTTTATTAACATTGCGCTGAAGCAGGAGGTGCTGTTTTATCGCCTGACAGCAATCGGCTTTGCCGTCATGTTCATCTTCCAAATCTTTTTATCCATTGGAGGAGTGATAAAATTTATTCCGTCTACCGGTGTAACCCTGCCCCTTATCAGCCAGGGAGGAAGCTCGGTTTTTGCTACTATTTTGATGTTCATGATCTTGCAGGGAATTGCGATGAAAGAGAAAGAGTAGGCAATTGCGAAAAGTCAAAGGAGGCAGTCTATGAAAATGTTTCAACATGAGGATCCCAAAAAGCCAATTTATAACATGATTTATATATTTGCCGGTCTGACGGTTCTTATGGTGGCGTACTTTGTTTTCTTTCTTGTTGTAAGAAGCGATGAGGTGATTAACAGTACGTATAATAAGCGCCAGCAGATCCTGTCCGAGAGAATTGTCAGAGGCTCCATACTCTCCGCCGAGGGAGATGTACTTGCCGAAACCGTAGTGGGTAAGGATGGAAAGGAAGTCAGAGAATATCCATATGGTGAAGTATTTGCACATGTGGTAGGCAGATACTCAAAAGGAAAAACTGGAATTGAAGAAGCGGAGAATATACGCCTTCTAACCTCGAATATCAACAGCTTTGAAGTGATGTACTCTGACTTGATTGGTGAGAAAAGCCCCGGAGATAATGTAGTAACCACTTTAAATGCAAAGCTTCAGCAAGTAGCTTATGATGCACTTGGCAATAAAAAAGGAGCGGTAGTTGTAATGGAACCTGCAACAGGGAAAATACTTGCTATGGTTTCCAGGCCTTCCTATGATCCGAATAAAATTGATGAAATCTGGGAAGAGCTTACATCAAAGGAAGCGGGCAAAAGTAATTCTCAGCTGGTAAACCGGGCAACCCAGGGACTATATCCTCCCGGTTCTACCTTTAAGGTGCTGACAGCTTTGGAATACATTAGAGAAAATCCGGATTACCCGGATTATGATTATACTTGTGAAGGGAAAACAAAATACGAGGGAATGACGATACATTGTTATAACAACAAAGCACATGGTACAGAGAATTTGGAAAAGTCCTTCGCAAAATCCTGTAACACCTCCTTTGCAACCATTGGGAGAGCCTTGGATCTAAAAAGCTTCTATTCTCTGTGCGAAGATTTCTTGTTTAATCGAAGCCTGCCAATTACAATGGAAAGTAATAAAAGCAGTTTCACACTTCAAACCAGTGGTGCAAATGGAAAGGAAGTAATGCAAACAGCCATTGGACAGGGCAATACCTTAGTAACGCCCCTCCATAATGCGATGATAACGGCAGCGGTTGCTAATCAGGGAGTCATGATGAAGCCGTATGTAGTGGATCATATTGAGAATGTGAATGGCGGAATTGTGAAAACCTATTCGCCGGGAATTGCGGCAAAACCAATCACTCGGTCGGAGGCAAAGATTCTTGGCAGTATGATGAGAACCGTAGTCACAGATGGAACTGCTGAAAAATTAGATAACCTGTCGGTAAAGGTGGCTGGAAAAACTGGCTCAGCCGATCATGGTGATAATGAGCCGGCACACGCTTGGTTTATTGGCTATGCACCTTATGAGGAGCCTAAGATCGTAGTGAGCATTGTTGTAGAAAGTGTTGGGACAGGAAGCGATTATGCTGTTCCTATCGCAAAAAAGATTTTAAAAGCATATTTTGAATAGATTATATATGATATAATCTTGATGAGGCTGGGTAGGCTTTTATCATTTTAAATATTGTATTGAATATCCGATGACATTGATGTATACTTTTATCAGATAAAGATGGTACACCAAAGGCAGGAGGAATTGCGATGGTAGAAGCAACGAGCTGTGGTGGTGTAGTGATATTCAGAGGAAAGATTTTATTACTGTATAAGAATTATAAAAATAAGTATGAAGGTTGGGTGCTGCCGAAAGGAACCGTAGAAGAAGGAGAAGAATATAAAGAAACCGCCATACGTGAGGTGTTGGAGGAAGCAGGGACGAATGCTTCTATTATCAAGTATATCGGTAAAAGCCAATATTCTTTTAGCACACCACAGAATACAGTATTAAAGGATGTTCATTGGTATCTGATGATGTCTGATAGCTATTACAGTAAACCACAGCGGGAAGAGTATTTTATGGACTCAGGTTACTATAAATTCCATGAAGCCTATCATATGTTGAAGTTCGCGAATGAGAAACAAATTCTGGAGCGCGCTTACAATGAGTATATGGATCTAAAGAAAAGTAATCTTTGGGGTAATAAGAAATATTTTTAACAGATTTAGCAAGGGCTGATCACAAAAGTGCATCAGTCCTTTTTCTGTACCTTAGGAATGAAAGAAAGCATTATGTGACAATTAACGGCAGAATGTGCTTTTTTCTGACGGTTGCAATTGATATAATCCTCATGTGATGTTATAATTATGATATGTATGACAGGAAAATAACAATGATATATCGCTAGGAACAATAGTAATAGAAAAGGAAAAAATGTATACTGGGTAAAAGTAATTTATATTATTCTTAAAACGTTTGGTGCGGATTCCATTGCCCATGCTTTCTTGTGACTGGGCATGACTGAATGGAGAAAGGTGAGGTGGAGACTTGGGCGCGGACATATTTATTATTAAGGTGAACAAAAAGGAGCTTCAGGAAAAACTGAAAGATCATGATGTACGGGAATTGACAGGGGATGAGATCGAAGCTATAAAAGAGGATGAGATTACTAGTTTTATTAATGTATTTGAGAGATATTTTGAAAAGAATGAGATTTCTTATGAGATTGGAAGTTATCATGAGATAACAATAACAGAGTTTGAATCCATGATACGATTTTTGGAGCGTAGATTGTCACTAGCTTGTGATAAGACAGACTGGAATTTCAGAATGGCAGCAATGATTTATGATAAGATGAAGGAGTGGAAGGAAGGCCTTAATGGCAGTAGCCTTTTATTTCGGCAAGAGAAAGCTTAGGTAAGCGGATCTAGTCAAAGCAATCTGGAATAATTTAAAGGGGAATTTGTTAAAGATCAACAGGAAAGGTTATAATGCTTTTTATTATAAATTAAAATACGAATGATATATGGAATAGCATACTTCATAGATTTTATTATAAGTGTAATCTTAATTATTTTATTAATGAGAAGTAGTAAAGTCGATATCACAAAGAGGCTGCTATCACTGACCTTTTTGGTATCCTTTTGGATATTGATGGAGTTACTTAGCTTTGCTGTGCCGGTAGAAATGATTATAGTTTTTCAGAAGTTAAAGTATATTTCTGTTATTTTGATTCCTCCGATATTGCTGGTTACAACACTGATTTTTATAAGAAAATATCAAACGATGGCCTTGTTAAATAAAGTTTTAATTTTTATCATGCCAGGTATATCCCTGTTGTCGGTATTTACAGGATTTTTGCCATATCCGTTTTTGGCAGAACCGCAAGTATACATAAAGCATGGTATTCCGGTTTTTGAGTATTCAAAAAGCATCGGATTTATAATGAATGTAAGTTACTCCTATCTAATTATTCTAATATCCTGCTATCTGCTCTTATTGCGTGCATTAAAGGCTCCAAAGATTTATCGAACCCAGAGTATGTTTATTTTCGGAGGATGTACTATATCGTTTATTATAAACGCACTTTTCATTACAAAGAAGGTAATCATGCCAATTGATCTGACGCCAATTCTTGTACAGGCAACATTATGGGTATTCTACTGGGGAGTATATCGTCTGCCGAAAACCATGATAGTACCATATGCAAGAGATATGGTAATTGAGAATATCAAGGATCTGGTCTTTGTTGTGGATAATGATGAGTGTGTCATTGATGTCAATCCTAAGGGCTTTGAATTCATCCAGCAATTCGCGGATCGGAAGCTAATGAAGCTTGATCAGATTTCAAAAGTGATTGGGATGAGCCTACTGGAAGCAATCAGATATATCCCCCAGATTAGAGAGTTATCCTTAACCTCCTTTTCAAATGAAGAAAATATTGTATTTATTCATGAGGGAAGTAAGAAACTATATTATAAAATTGATATTCAAGAAATCTACGATGCGGATAGACTTAAAATCGGCAAACTATATTTTTTGCATGATGTAACCCAGATTAAAGAGCAGATGAACAGTTTAATGCAGCTGAACAGTGAGCTGCTTATAACAGACAAAATTATTAATCAAGCCATTGAAGGAATTATTATTACGGATGAGTTCAATAATATCATCCGGGTAAATGAATCCATGGTTCAAATGTCAGGCTATTCAAGAGAAGAATTGATCGGGCGAAATCCAAGAGTCTTTCGATCTGATTATCACGATAATGCTTTCTATGATCAGATGTGGGAGCAGATTAATACCAGGGGCTTCTGGGAAGGTGAGATTTGGGATCGTCGAAAAACTGGTGAGGTATACCCGAAATGGATGACGATTACAATCATAAAGCAGATGGATAGTAACGTTATATCCAATTACATAGGCATATCCTCGGATATAACGAAGATGAAAAAAGCGGAACAGGACATTCATCTTCTGGCTTATTATGATACCTTGACAGGGATACCGAACAGGACTCTTTTCTATGACCGCCTTAATATGGCTTTGGCAAGAGTAAGGCGTAATTCCTCCAGCATGGCAGTATTTATTATTGACATTGACCGTTTTAAGCTAATCAATGATTCCTTAGGACGTGAGGCTGGTGATATGCTGTTGATTGAGGTGTCACGAAGGCTTCAGTCCGTGATTCGGGAAGCTGATATGCTGTCCAGAGTGGGTGGAGATGAATTTAACCTGCTCATGGAAGGAGATAGCTGCCCGGAGGAAGCAACGGGCATTGCCGAAAGTATTATAAACGAGATGAAGAAGCCCTTTTTATTGAAGGAGAAGAATGTTCCTATAGATATTAGTATTGGAATTGCAGTCGCTCCTCATGATGATACAACAATGGAAGGTCTCATTAGAAAAGCGGACAGTGCAATGCATCGCGCCAAGCAATTAGGAGGCGGGAGATATGTCTTTTCCTCTGCGGAGATTGAAAAACGCAATCAGGAGCAGCTGGAACTGTTATTCCGACTAAAAGAAGCATTGATAAAAGAAGAATTTGAATTGTTCCTGCAGCCTCAGATCAAGTATGCAAATAATCAATATAACATTGTGGGTGCAGAAGCCCTGATTCGCTGGAATCGGGATGGGGAGCTCATACCGCCTTCCAGATTTATACCATTATCGGAGGAAAATGGTCTGATTTTACCGATCAGTGATTGGATTATTACAGAAATTTTTCGAATAGACAAGCGTTTAAAGGAAAAGGGAATTGATATTAAGCTGGCAGTGAATGTATCTGTAAAGCAGTTTGATGATATGGAGTTCATCGGGCTTCTAAAGCAAATGTTAGCAGAGCACTCAGATCAGAATATAGATCTGATTGTAGAGATTACGGAAAGCATGTTCATTGATGATATCAACCGGGCAATCAATTATCTGAAGGAAATCAGAGCCTTAGGTATTAGTATTGCACTGGATGATTTTGGAACGGGCTATTCCTCCCTTAGTTATTTATCAAGACTGCCGATTGATTATCTGAAGATTGACCAATCCTTTGTGAGCGGCCTGGATGACGATCAAAACAAAGATATTACTTACTCTATTATTTCAATGGCTAAGACATTAAACTTAAAAACATTGGCCGAAGGCGTGGAAACAGCGGAGCAGGCGAGACTGCTGTTAGAAAAGGATTGCGATGAATTGCAGGGATATTATTTTAGTAAGCCGATACCGGTGAAGGAGTTTATTAACTTGTATTGTCATTGGATAGAGGAACCGTTAAAATAAGGATGAGATAAGTGGAAAATATTAGTGATTTTTGTTGACATTAAGTTACGCCATGAGATAATGTTAATACAGAGCGAATTGGAGGTGACGGGTAGATGCATCGGGAGTATGAAATAATGCACTTGGATAAGATTGTAGCAGAAATTGATATTAAGACAGGATATAGCAGAATCGTCCAGCCTCAATTTATGCCATACTCTTTGTATTTTGAGGAGGCAAAGGATTTTGAGGATGCAGTCAATAATATCAACAATTTTTATCATTGGTGTGCCACGCGTCTTTTATCCGTTGACCGAACGTTTGCTAAGGAAATCTTAAATAGTATAGGAGCTAAGCAAGCATTGACAGATAAGGACAGAGCAGCAATAGCTTTGACTTACCGATGCCTTTCCTTAAGAGATGTGTTCTGGGTCAGGGAAAAAGGAGATGATGCGGCTTACGGTAATATTAACTTATATAGCCATAGTTTGAATGATGCACTTGTAGATATATCCTTAAAAGGTAGAAATCTCACAGTAAACAATAGTAATTTGATGGCGAGTGATCTAAGTACCAATGGATTGTTTCCCAAAGCTTGGATAAGGGAAGAAACTGGATTTCTATTATTAAAAGACGGTGGTCTTGATATCGTACACCGGGAACACCTGGCAAGTGAAATCGTGAAATGCTTTACAAGGCATAGTGTGGATTATAGAGTAAGAAAATACAAAGAGGATTGGGTAACAGAAAGCAGCATATTTACTAACCCGAATCAAAGTATTCTTCCAATGGATGAGTTTGATATCTACTGTGCAAATCAGGAGATAGATCTTTATGAATATGTAAAGACGCTAGATGCAGCGAATTATTATATCATGAATTTGGTGGATTATCTGATTGGTAATACGGACAGGCATATGGGGAACTGGGGGCTGCTCATTGATAATAACAGAAATCAACCTGTAAAATTACATCCGCTCATGGATTTTAATCACTCCTTCAAGGAATATAATAACCTGGAGGGTGGAAGATGCTTAACGGTAAAAGAGGCGGTATCCCAAAAGCAGGCAGCGATAGAGGCAGCTGGTCAGTTGGGCGAATTGTCGCTGTTAAGAGAACTGCCATATCATTTATTTGAGGAATACAGTTATGAAAAAGAGAAGGAGATGTTTGTAAAGCGGTTAGCAGTTCTGGATTAAGGATTAGAATTCAAAAGAATCCTTCTATAGACTTGAACCTGGGGTTTACACCTTAGAGATATTAAGTATCCAATGAATTTGCATTATTTCAACAGATAAAATGTAATCAATATGTATAAAAAAATCTCCGGTAGTTGGCTATCGGAGATTTTTGAATGAGTTTTGTTCCTCTGTGTGTGGATGCAGTATGTTATATCCGTTTATTAAGTCTAAAAGGGTATACTAATTTTTTTTAAAAGTTTTATAAAGTGGTTTGTTTTCCTTTTATGACAATAAAAAAGCCCTAAATTCTTGATTTGCAAAAATTTAAGAGCTTTTATTCGAGTGCGGATGAAGGGACTCGAACCCCCACGAGTGTTAGCCCGGCAGATTTTGAGTCTGCTGCGTCTGCCATTCCGCCACATCCGCGTTAACGACGAGGATTATTTTAACACAATTGTTTTTAAA
>JAEWMZ010000074.1 GCA_023392995.1 Bacillota bacterium | reverse complement strand
ATATCAGTGCCTGATATCAGTGAAATTTATGCAAGGAAGTACTATTATGCAAGGAAGTACTAGCAATAGAGCAACCATACTAAAGTTCTGATATTACAAGCGATTGTAAGAAGAATTATATCGCCAGAGAAACAAAAGTTCATATACAATATAAAAAAGGATAGAAATCGTATTCGGATTTTTGTCCTTTCTTTGCGTGCAGCCAAAAAGGATGCAAAAGTAAGTAAAATCTTGATATAGATTCACCAAAATAGAAGATGATCCAATCGGCAGAGAGGTATATGATAGTATTCGATAGAGACATATAAAAGAGTGGAGTTAAAGAAATGCAGAAGCAGGAACTCGATCAACTTCTATTGGAAGGTTCTAATCATAAAAGGTTCTGATGACAAAAAATTCTATTATAGTGAATTCTAGTAATATAACATAATAAGAAAGGGATAGGTGAAGTAATGAAAAATATCAAGCTTGGTATTATTGGATATGGATTTATGGGACACGAACATGAGAATTTATTGGAGAAATTTGAGGGAGCAGAGCTGATTGCGGTATGTGATACAAATCCGCAGCAATTAGCGGATGCAAAACAGGAGGTATTGACCTTTGCAGATTATCAGGATTTGTTAAAGGTAGAAGATATTAATACCGTAATTATATCGGTTCCTAACCCTTCTCATAAGGAAGTTGCCATAGCGGCAGCAAGGGCTGGTAAAAATATTATCTGCGAAAAACCGGCAGCCATGTCTGTGGAGGAATTTGATGAGATGGTAAAGGCAGCCGAGGAAAGCAAGGTTTTATTTACGATCCATCATCAGCGCAGATGGGATAAGGATTACCGCATTATGAAGGAGGTATATGACAACCGGATCGTAGGGGATATGTATCTGATAAAGTCTCAGCTATATGGTGTGAACGGCAATATGCATGACTGGCACATATATAAGGAGATGGGCGGCGGAATGCTCTATGACTGGGGTGTGCATTTGATTGACCAAATGTTAAATATGGTGGACAGTGAGATAGATACGATCTTTGCCGACGTTCAGAATGTAATTAATAAGGAAGTAGATGATTATTTTAAAATAATCATTAAGTTTAAGAATAAGGTAACTGCTGAGATTGAACTGGGGACCTATTACCTGAACCCAACCAGAGCATGGTTTATTGGAGGAAAGCAGGGAAGTGCATTTATCGAAGGCTTTGCCGGAAATGGAAGAATCGTAAGAACGAGACATTTACTGGAGAACGTACCGGGAAAAATCACAATGACAGCCTCCGGTCCCACCAGATCCTTTGGTCCTCCGGAACCAGGTTTGCTATACGAGGAGGAGCTGCCTAAGGTAGAGACCTCTCATATGGAATTCTTTAAGAATTATTATCAAGCTCTGAATGGGGAAGAGGAATTAGCGATTAAACCAGAAGAGGTTAGAAGAGTATTGAGCTTCATGGACGCCGTTAGAAAATCAGCAGAAACCAATACAGCAATTCAATTCGAATAAAGAGGCAGCAATAAAATAGCACAAATGATATATGAAAATTTGTCATTTTTCTCTGTGTCTCATAGAAACTGGACAAAAAGCATCACTACATAAGTATAAATAATCAAATGTGGAAATCAGAGATTTGAACTAAAATAGAAATAGTTACAAAGGCTGAAACAGCTGCCAGATCGTAGAGAATCAGCAAAACCAATTGATTTATTTAGCTAAAATTCAGCGAAATAGGCAAATTGCGAAACAATATGGTTTATGCTATTGAATGCACAACACATACTATTTTTTCGTGGGGGTGCTTCCTTCGAGCTTAGCGACCGCTTCGAAACAGTATATCTTGTGTATTCAATAGCTTAAGTTTCTGAGTTTCGCAATTATCTAAATTCAGCTAAATAATAGAAGGAGGAAGGATATGAAATTAGGGTTTGTAAGTGCGATATTGGATCAAAGCTCCTTTGAGGAGGTCATCGATACCGCCAGCGAATTAGGCTTTGGATGTGTTGAGCTTGCCTGCTGGCCGCAGGGGAAGGCAGAGCGCCGTTATGCAGGTGTAAGCCATCTGAATGTAGATGAGCTGGATGATAAGAATATAGCGTATATAAAGGGTTACTGCACTGAGAAAAAGGTTGCAATTTCATCGCTTGCTTATTATCCCAATGCTATGGATGCAGACAAAGAGAAGAGAAAGGTTGCGATAGAGCATCTTAAGAAACTTATTGTTGCAAGCAGCCGCTTAGGAATTGGATTGGTTACAACTTTTGTTGGCAGGGATCAGACAAAGACCATAGAAGAAAATCTGGAGCTCTTTCGAGAGATCTGGCCTCCGATTATTAAGCTGGCAGAGGAGAATAACGTAAAGGTTGCCATTGAGAATTGCCCCATGCTATTTGGAATAGAGCAATGGCCAGGCGGTCAGAATCTGGCAACAACCCCAAATATTTGGAGACAGTTGTTTGACATCATACCAAGTAAAAGCTTTGGTTTAAACTATGATCCTTCCCATTTTGTATGGCAGATGATTGACTATATTAAGCCCATATATGAGTTCCGTGATAGGATATTCCATGTCCATTATAAGGATATTAAGGTTTATAAGGATAAACTGGATCAGGTTGGAATCATGGCATATCCCTTAAGCTTTATGTCACCGAAGCTGCCTGGCCTTGGAGATGTGGACTGGGGTAAGTATGTAAGTGCATTAACCGATATCGGTTATGATGGTTATACTTGTATTGAGGTGGAGGATAAAGCCTTCGAAGGATCTCAGGAAGCAGTACTTAACAGCTTAAAGTTAAGCAAGAGATATATGGAGCAGTTTGTAATCTAATACCTTTCACAGTAAGTACTAAAAAAATATAGAATGGAGAACTATAATGAAAGTTTTGGGAGTTTCCTTTGGAAGAAAGAATAAAAACTGTGATATTTTAGTGAAGCAAGCGCTGTTTGCTGCACAAGAGGCAGGTGCAGAAGTAAAATTCGTTAATACAATGAATATGAATATCAGCCATTGCACCGGCTGCGGAGCTTGCAGTAAATTAAGAGATCAGGGCAAGCAGATAAAATGTATTATCAAGGATGATTATCTGGAGCTTGAAAATGAGATTCTGAATGCGGACGGTATTGTTGTTGCAGCACCGGTATATTCCATCGCACCTACCGGCCAGCTTAAGAATTACATAGATCGCTTTGGGGCAGCACATGACAGAGCGGCTGCACTTGCAGAGCAGGATAAGAGAATCAAAGCAGGGGCAGAGGAGCTTCTTGATCCTAGGATTTTTACTGATAAATATGTAGCCTATATCTCTGTTGGCGGAGCTAAGACACCGGACTGGGTATCCATGGGACTACCGATCATGCATATATTTGGAATGTCAACTGTAATGAAAACAGTTGGTCAGATCGATGCGTATAACATGGGAACCATTGTAAATCCTGTGATCGAGGATGAATTAATGGACAAAACGGCTAAATTAGGGAAGCATCTAGCTGATTCCATCGGCAAGCCTTATGATCAGGTGGCTTGGATGGGTGAAGAGGGCGTCTGTCCGGTATGCCATAATACCATTCTTAACATCGGTAAAACAACAGATGTATTATGCCCCTTATGCGGAATTCATGGAAAACTCTCCATTGAAGAGGGTGAAGTAAAAGTTACCTTTAGTCAAAAAGAGCAGAACAGAGCAAGAAACACACTGGAAGGCTTAACAGAGCATTATCATGAAATCCAAGGCTTTGTAAAGGCGTTCATGCCTAAATTTGAGGCCAACAAGGACAAGATAGAAGCAGGTATGAAGAGAATCGAGAGCTTCGAATCGACCTACTAAGAGAGAGAAAAGATAGCGATTGGCAAAACCCGAGGCCTAGGCGGAGATAGGAAGCTCATCCATCGGGGGAACGAATGCAGGGAGTATTTGTGAAGCTCTGGCATGGGATGCACGGCGAGAGAAGAATCGCCTTTTATCAGAAATATCTGCTTCTGATACTAAGCTATAGAAAACCTTAAATTCTGGTGTTTTCTATAGCTTTTTTTATTAAAATCAGGTGATTGCCTATATTAAAAAGGAGGATAACTATGGAATTTGCAATGAGAATGAAGTTGAATGATGAAATTATTAAGACTGAATCCTTTCAGAATATGTACATCAATGGTGCAAAAAACGGATTTGAGTTTGACGTACAGCTTGCTTATTACAGAGGACATTTTCTATCGGATATAGAGCTGCTGGAGGTCTATGCGGATGGAGAAAAGATGCCTCAGGAAGCAGTAACCTTTGAATTAAATGGAAAGGAGCTTCCCCTCTATAAACTAAAGTATGCGGCAACAGAGTTCTGGAGCCAGGCTGCCCCGGCAAGAATCCGTGTAATAAAAAAAGGTGGTCTTACGGCAGGAGAGCATGATCTGGAGCTAAAGCTTATGCTTCGAATACCCTATATGCAGATTGGACCGGGACACACCTTTATGCCGTTAGATAGCGGGGATAAAGTGAAAGTAACAGTCCCTAAGCGGGAGGAGGTTGATCAGCATGAGTAAGATGAAGTTAGGCGTCAGCCTGTTTAGCTATGGAACAGAGTATGCAAGACAGCAGTATGATTTTGAGGAGTGTGTGAAGCAGGCAGCTATGGCAGGAGCTACTGGCTATGAAATTGTTGGCTCACAGATGATTCCATCCTATCCCAATGTAAGTGATGAGTTCCTGAAGCTGGTAGAAGACTTGCGTGTAAAATACGGCATTGGTCCGGAAGGTTACGGTGCCAGCAACGACAAGGGTGTATTCTGGGATCGGAATTTAAATGACGAGGAATTGTTAGCAGGTGCAATACTTGATCTGAAGGCGGCGAATAAGCTGGGCTGTAAAGTGATGCGGGCACAGTATATGCTGGGGCCGGCGGCATTTGAACGACTGGCACCTTATGCAGAGTTTTATGATGTGAAGGTTGGAATTGAGATCCACAATCCGGATACGCCTTCCTCTCCACATATTCAGGAATACTTAAATATAATTAAGAAAACCGGCTCAAAGCATCTTGGCTTCGTTCAGGATTTTGGCTTTCTGGCAGTAGCACCGAACAAACCAAAATGGGATCGTGCCATAGCCCTTGGCGTTAAGGAAGAACACCTGGTAATGGCGGCGGATCTGAGATATGCGGGTGTAGCTCTTTCGGAGGCTATGGCTAAATTGCAGGAGGCAGGAGCTCATCCTGCAATCAATGAGTCCTTGCAGGGAATGTATGGATATGTACAGTTTAGACCCAAGGAAGTCTTACCGGAGCTGCTTCAGGAGATGAAGGACATCCTTCCCTATACCTTCGAAATGCATACGAAGTTTCATTATCTGAGTGAGGACTGTGTAGAGCCTAGTATTCCTTATAAAGAAATATTGGAATTCCTAAAGGATACAGAGTTCGACGGCTATCTGATGAGTGAATACGAGGACGAGGCTTATTGCGGCGGAGAGCTGTTTACGAAGAGACATCTGGAGATGGAACGAAGAATTCTGGGCTTATAATTATGTTTGTATACTTATTCAATAGCTTCAGTTAACGAGTTTCGCAATTACCAGAAAGGATAGAAGAAAAGGATAGAAGAAGTAAAAAGAGGGCTGTCGTAGCGTGCTACGGACAGCCCTTTGTTAGCATCCTGGAGTTAATGTATTTGAATTCCGGCATGAGCCGTAATCTCTACAGCTTTCGCGAGATACTGATATAATTCACTTCATGAGGCTCCATATTAAGAGTTAAGCAAAGGGAGTCCTCACAATTGGCATAATAGATCTCCTGCCTGGGGATACAAATGCTCTTATAATAATCAACCTCGTTAATCTGCATGTTAAGCATCATGTAAAGCAATTCCTCCGGGGTGGAGTTGCCCTGCTCCAGTACCTTCATGCATTCATCTAGAAAGCTACCGCTGCCCCGATTAAGAATATGCTTTCTTATCTTATATCGGCCGGGAGGAAGTTTGGTTAATTCGATTTGAAGGGTGCTTTTCTCTCCCTGCTCAAAGGCACTGTAGGTATTTTGGTAACTGATTTTATCCCGGCAGTTAATGCAAAAATATTTATTGAAGTGAACATAGTTATAAGCCAGAAGCTGGTATTTGTTATCATGGGAGGAGGTCATAATATAATTAGAGCCTTGTGCGATCAAATTATTACCAAGCTTTGATAAGAATTCAAAGGCATAGTAAGAGGGCTTTTTAATACCATAAGTGTCAATGAGTCCAACGCCGGACAGGATACCGGGCTGGTCGGTGGCATATTCATTTGATAGATCCGTAAATATGTAGTAGCCCAAAGCATCCGCTTCACTAATCAGCTCCATAGCATTCTTGCATAGAAAGGCTGCCTGAAAAGAAGAATTAGCAACGAAGGTTTCCGGCGATATATTCGAATTAAACACAGTGATATACACCGGCACCGGTTCGGGGAAATACCCATGAAGTACCTCCTTTATTTGTGCCAGTACCTTCTTGAATCTGGAAGGGTCAGGAGAGAGAATGCGGTAGGAGGATTGGTTGGTGTCCTCATTGTAGATATTTGGTTCATAAGGAAAAAGATAAACAGAGATAAAATCGGGAACAATTTTATGCTCATTCAATTTCTGGACAATCTGAATAAAGTTCTCCATATTCCCGCTGGCATTAAAGCCGGGACCTCCGATTTTTGTAGAGGGCAGATATTTTTGAATTACCTCGGTATATAATTGAAAGCCCTTAATATATTCAGAAGTCTTAATTAATAAATCAAGGTTTTCATTCTGAGGATACCATAGCTCGAATTTCCAGCGAGACACATAATCAATTCCGAAGCGGTTAATACTGTGCTTTAGCAAAGCCTCCAAAGTGTTGGCATGGCGAAGTACTTCCCCGTGCATGGATTCGTCGTATTTCTGATTCGCCAGCCCTTCTTGAATATAGAATATTTTTTCAGGCTTACTTCCAAGCTCAATAAGCGGATAAAGGTTCGCTTGCATTAAAAAGCTGATGATATCGTCAAAATTGGTAAAATTATAGACGGAGGAATTGGGTATCAAGGAAACAATCTTATCTGAAAAAACATTTTCAAACCGGGCATATTCGAATTTTAAAACGTCCTGACATTCCAGCATATATTTATGAAAATTATGTGATAATATGTTTCTGGCAATACCAACATTAATAATTTTCAACCAAGGAGTTTTCATTTCATGCTTTGCGGTGGTGTCAACGATATTGCGATGAAAGGTAGTGCCACGAAGGTCAGTCTTTGCAGAAGTGATATCGGATACCAGAAGATCAAGAGCAGGGCCTTTGGCATTCGTATACTCGCTTACAGGAACTAAGTCTTTATTTAGATAGGATTGACGGTAAGCCGTTGGCGTTACATTAAAAAATTCTTTAAAAATCTTATTAAAAGAAGTAGTACTTGCAAAACCGTTATTAAATGCGATGGTAATAATGGAATGATCGGTATGCTTCAGCTCTTCCATAGCGTGTTCCATTCGTATTTTGTTTAAGTATTTATTAAAATTCACACCAAAATTTTGTTTAATAAATTTCGACAGATACTGTGGAGTGAGAAACATATAGTCAGCTAAGGTCTGCAGATTCAGAGGTAGAGGGTAATTGACATTAATATAGTTTGCAATTTTATCAATACGTTCGCTATAATTTGATTCGCTAGCGCAAGAGCCCTCGTTTGTTCTGCTGACTAAAAAGTGGTCATTGAAATGATCCATTAAAGCGTATAGCAAAGAGCACATCTTAAGCTGATTATCCTCCTTGTTATAATAGACGACAATGTCAGTTAAGATGTTTTGCAGAGCCAGATAATCATTTTTCCGACCGATGGAGGAATTGCAGATAACCTCGCAGCCAGGCTTTATCATACTGTGAAAAAAATTACCGGGTATGCTTAGCTCCAGGATCGTATTCTCTGAAATGGCCTCAAGCTTATATTGATTACAAGGGAGCAGCAGAATAATATCCTCTTTTTTTAAGATATATTTTTCCCCGTTATCTTCAATTGATAGGGAGCCTTTTATTACCATATAGATCAGATAAAGGTCAGGGTTATGATAACTGGATTTCTTAATATTTAGCATGGATACATTAATTGTTGTTGCCAGATGAGAAAACAGATACATGAATACCTCCGTTCTGTTAAGTGATAACAGGTAATTGCGAACCTCATTAACTAGGGCGTTCAGAGCGGTGCAAGGAGTTTCAAGCAAACCCAAAGCGACTTAAGTTATTTAATTAATAAATCAATTTCTGTTAATATGATATCATTCATATTTAAATGGCAGGTTACGGTAAGAAGATCCGTAACCTCTTTTTTATAGATCTTAAAGGAGGGAATACTGATGCTTTTTAAATAATCAATATCCTGATCCGACAAATTGCTGGGCATATCCAGGCGAAGCCAGTCATTTAGGACATTACCATGCTCATGATCAATAATGTGCTGCCTTATGGTATAGGTACCGGGAGGGATATCCTTTAACTGAATGTCCAAATCAATGGGCGGTAATACCTCAAAGGCAGAGGTGGGAAGCCGGAAGGAGCGATAACGGTCAATATCATTACAATATTCCTCACTATAGTAACAGTAATGATAGGCCAGAATCTGAAATTTATTGTTCGAATTAAAAGTAATAATATAATTATTATCTCTGGCAATAACACGGTTTCCAAGTGCACTGAGCATGGATAGGGCATGATAGCTGGGCTTTTTAATTCCATCCCGGCTGATCAGGCCATTGCCCCCAAACAAGATATTAACAGCCTCCTCATATTCCATGGAAACGTCGGAGAGCAGCCAGTAGCTGAAGGAATCCAAAGATAAATAATTGTCCAGAGTCTCTTTAATTATGAAGGCTGCCTGGTAAGTAGAGTCATTAATATAATTGTGAGAATACATAACAGAGCTGTATTCTGTAACAAAAAGCTTTGGAGGGCGTGTAAAGTGCTTGTGAATCAATTGCTTTGTGCGCTCCACCAGTTTTTTATAGGCATTCTTATCCTTGTTTAAAAGAATAATAAGCTGACCCTCCTCGTCAAAAGGCCCGTTCTGAGGATGGACGTAAGGATATAAATAGATAGAAATAAAATCTGGTTGAATCTGACCTTTCACAAATTCCTTTAAGACAGCATCAAAATAATCTGCCGGGAGAAATGTGTTAAAGCCCGGCCCGCCCACTTTTGCATCAGGGATATATTGTTTTATGGTATTAGCAACAAACTGAAAACGTGCCGCATAATCACTGGGAGCCTCAATCGTGGTCATAAAATCACTATATTCCATCCATAACTCAAATCTCCAATTAGAAACCTCAATAAAGCCATATCGGTTAATACAGTTAACTAAAAATATAGGTAATAGCTTCTTAAGCTTGCTGGTATATTGTGTACCCTTTCGCTCTGAGGGAAGGGTGTCCATATAATCCTTATATATGGTAGGAGATTTGTTTCCCAACTCAAAATGAGGATACATATGTATTGTTTGAAGGAAATCTAATACGCGGTACAGCTTATTAAAGTTGTAGTTCGTACTATCCTCAGAGTGATAAACATCGATAATATCCAAGATCCCCTGAATGCGCCCATACCGAAAGGATAATTCACTTTGCAGCATGGAAAGATGACTGCGGAAGGAGGGGCGTTCAAAATTATTGCATAAGCCCAGATTAATCATATCCTTCCACACAAGAGGAAAGGGTTTGTACTTATTTACACTTACAGAAGCTGAAACGATATGGGAGCTTTCGACCAGAGAGTTGGAATAGTGATGGAGCTGGATACTATTCGTTAAAAAGTCCTTCGCCAGGGCAGCGGTAATAGAGGAGGATTCCTTGGAATCGGAAGGCTCCGCCTCGGGAAGTTTGTCCTCCTTATACTTTGCCGGGCTAATCCCATATTTAAGGGTAAAAGAGTTGGTAAATGAGGAGATATTGGAAAAGCCGCAGCTAAGAGCAATATAATTTAAGTTATGAGCTGTGTTACTTAGTAAATCATAGGCAGCCTGTAGCCTCAGCTGATTCAAATAATCATAAAAGGTCATATGTAAGGATTGCTTCATTAAACGTTCCAGGTATTGGGGAGTAAAATTCATATAGGCTGCCAGATCTTGCAAAGAAACGGAATTCTTATAATTCTCTTGAAGATAGGAAGTAATGCGGTTAATCTTTTTTTGCTGCTTACTAACTGGCTCATCAGCCTCTGGAAGAGTTCGGATAAACTCGGTGTTCAAAAAGTGAAAGAGCTGAAAAATGTTTGATAGCAGATAAAATCGATTCTCATAAGTATCGCTGTAATGGATCATGGCCGTCTCAGCCAAATGCATTCTTAAGGCTATGAAGTCATGCTTATGGTCAAGAAGTGAGTTGCAGGCTAAGTTTTCATAATCACCGGAGAAGGTCTCTTTAAAAAATACATAATCAAAGGTTAGCTCTAATATGAGTGCTGAGGTATCACTTTTTAAATGGTAATATTCCTTTGGCTTAAAGAGCAGAACATCCTTATCCGATAAATAATGGTTTTTCGAATCTAAGGTAATGACCGCGTCTCCGCTTAGCATACAAAGAAAAGTGACTCCCTCAGATCGGTAATACACGGGCTCGGTCACTTTATATATAATAGCATGGCTATATTGTGAATTTGTTGTTAATTTATACATGGTTTACCTCAATATGTACTTTTTGATGAACGGAAATTAATATCATATCGTTATTATAGAGTTAAAATGTTAAGTTTACAATGAAAAAATGAAACTATTTGTAGCTTTTATCTAATAGTGTTGTGTAATATGAAAAAATATCTAGCCTAAAGAGGCTATTTGTTTATAGAAAATGATGTATTAAAAATGCCAACACCTTATAATTAGCATATCAAATTTAAGGAGGAAGTATATGAACAAAATTAAGAAGCTTATGGCACTATTATTAGTGTTGGTTATGTCAGTATCTATACTTGGGGCTTGTGGGAAATCCGAGGGGAGTAGTGAAGCTACCGGCAGTACCGCAAAGGATACTGCGGACGCAGATGTAACAGCAGAACCTGAAGAGCAGGAGGATATGGCAGAAATCACTCTTATGGTAATGTCTCTTGGTGCCATGGGGGATGGCAAGGATGCAGTTGAGGATGGCATCAATGCCATCACGGAAAAAGAGATTAATACTCATGTTACACTGCAATATGTAGAAGTGGGTTCCTATTCTCAGCAGCTTAATCTTGCAATCACTGGAAATGAAAAGGTGGATATTTGCTTGACAACTCCAATTCCACAATCAAGCTTTAGTGCTTTAATCGCTCAGAACCAGTTAATGCCTTTGAATGATCTTTTAACCCAATATGCACCTGGAGCTTTGGCGGAGGTTGGAGATTTTATTAAAGGAACTACAGTAAATGGTAAGATTTACGCGATTCCAAATTATAGAGATTTATCCGGCAGCTATTATGCGATTGCCAGAAAAGATATCATTGAGAGCTTAGGCTTAATGGATGCATTCAATAATGCGGCCAGCTGGACAGATTATGAAAAGATCCTTCAAGCAATTAAAGATAAGGGTGAGATGGCCGCTGTTGGTAACAGTGATGTGGATGGTAATATCATGAACTTCCCCAACTCTAATCTTGAAAATGATTCATTCGCAGACTTTACTACCTTTGATAGTTTAGGAGATGGATATAAGCTAATTGGTATGGATGCAGAGGGTAAGGTAGTTAACAACTACGCATCGCCTGGGTACAAGGCGACCATTGACAGAGTACGCAGCTGGTATGAGAAGGGATTCATTTATAAGGATGCTGCGACAACCGATCAGTCTGCCGAGAACTTAATTAAAGCAGGCGTTGCAGCAAGTATTGTTAAAATGGCTGAACTAGGTGTTGAGACAGCGATGAAGGGCAACAGTGGTTATGACGTGGTAGTTAAGAAGCTGGCAACACCGATGATATCAACAGGTGCAACTACAAAGTTTGACTGGGCTATTCCGGTGTGTGCGACAGAGCCGGAAGCAGCTGCAAAGTTCCTTAACTTAATGTATACCAACAAGGATATCTGTAATCTTTTTGCTTGGGGCGTAGAGGGCAGAGATTATGTTGTTGAGAATGGTATAGCAAAATATCCGGAAGGCGTTACTGCAGATACTGTGGCTTATCATACTTCTGATTTCTTATATGGTAATCAGTTCTTGGTATATCCATGGGACGGTGATCCTGCTGATATTAGAGAGCAGCAAAAGGCTGAATTATCAAGCACACAAATTTCTCCATACTTAGGCTTTTCCTGTGATTTATCTAAGATCTCAAACGAGCTGACCGCAATCAGCAACGTAATCGGAGAATATAAGCCGGGCGTAGAAAGTGGTTCGGTTGGCGAGAAAGAATACGATGCTTTTGTTAAGAAATTAAATGATGCCGGAGCAGAAAAAGTGATAGCAGAATATCAGTCACAATTAGATGCCTGGAAGGCTCAGCAATAACGAATTAGAGTGGGTTTATGGCTCGGAATAAGAATGAGATAGCAGGATGAAAATCTTGGGGCAATGGATGAAGTAATCATACATGCTATGGCATATTCCAAAAAAGGATATGCCATAGCATGGAATATCTGTAAATTGCAGAGTAGGGACTGGGGTTTTTTAAGGTGCTTGTTAATGGAGTGCATGTTATATCCAGAACGAATACTGTTTCAAAACGGAAGCTAAGCCCGAAGGAAGCGTTGGAGCGAAGAAATAGCATTCGTTGTGTATACAATTACACAAAAACTATATTGTTTCGCAATTGCATAGGAACAGGATTGCATGAAAGGAGACTGGGTCGTGAAAAAAGTTAATTTATTGAGTATTGTATTTAAAGGGAAATTACCGATTGACATAATGCTGTTAGCTGTTGTTACCGTATTATGTTATATCACTCCTTTTGCTTCCTATACATATAAAAGAGTGGCATATACAGTATCCGGATTAGAATTTTTGTTCGGAAAAACAATTATGGGAGGAAAGCTGACGATAAAGCCTTCCATAGCCCTGTGGGCAGAGCTTGTTGTAATTATATTATTAGTTGTATTTGCACTTGTCTTTTCGAAGTTAAAACCCAGATGGGGAGGTCTTAGTATACTACTTCTGGGCATTATGTTTGTAGTCATTAACTTAATATTTGCAAACATGGTTCCAGCCATTCTAGAGAGTGCAAAAAATGTTAAGATATCCTACGGATCAATTCTATTTATGATCATTGGCATTATCATTATAGTAAGAGGATTCCATATCTTATATCAGGCTAAGGCAGTAACGGCACTTGATTTCATGGTGCTGCCGGGACTTTTGTACATCATCGTCAATAATTATCTTCCCATGCTTGGTATTTTGCTTGCTTTTAAGAAAATCGATTTCTCCGTTGGTATATGGAAGAGCGACTGGATCGGCTTTGACAATTTTAAATATCTTTTTGCAACAAGTGACACCTTTATCATTACAAGAAATACACTTTTGTATAATCTGGCCTTTATTATTGTAGGCAACATTCTTGGAATTGTAGTTGGTATCTGCTTAAGTGAGGTCTTCTCCAAAAAGCTGCAGAAACTCTTCCAAACAACGATCTTACTGCCACAATTGATTTCCATGATTATTGTTGCTTATATTGTATATGGCTTTTTAAGTAATGAAGCAGGCTGGATCAACAATTCAATTCTTGGAAAAGACAATGGGGTGAATTTCTATGCCAGCAAGGCTTATTGGCCCTTTATACTGGTGTTTGTTAGTACCTGGAAAGGGTTGGGTTACAGCTCTATCATATTTATGTCCTCCATTATCGGTATTGATAAGAGTTTATATGAGGCTTCTTATGTGGACGGCTGCGGCCGCTGGAAGCAGATTATCAACATTACCCTTCCATTATTAAAACCGACGATTATTACGTTGGTGCTGATTCAGGTAGGGCGAATCTTCTATTCGGATTTTGGGCTATTCTATCAGGTTCCAATGGATTCCGGCTCCTTATATGGAGTGACACAGACCATAGATACCTATGTTTACCGGGGGCTGATGAAGAACAATAATATCTCAATGGCATCTGCGGCGAGTGCATATCAATCGGTGATTGGCTTTGCTATTATCATGATAGTAAATCGGATCGTACGTAAGGTTGACAACGATAGTGCATTATTCTAAAAGGAGGGCTTAAAGTGGAAAGTGGAGTAAAAGGAAATGGGGAAAAGATTTTCCAAATAATAATAACGATTTTTCTGGCAATTCTGGCACTGCTGGCAATTCTTCCTTTTGTACTGCTGATTTCTTCCTCTATTACAAATGAGAAATCACTGCTGGCAGATGGGTATCATTTTATTACAACTGACTTTAGCGGCTATGCCTATGTCTATCTGTTCATTACGAATGGCAAAAAGATTATGACCTCTTACGGAATTACCTTTTTTATCACAATTGTTGGAACAATCATCAGTTTAATCATTGGACCTTTATTAGCGTATCCCTTGTCTAGAAAAGATTATCCAAGAAGAAAGATTGTTACATTAATGGTAGTATTCACAATGCTGTTTAATGGAGGAGCTGTTCCGTCTTATTTATTATGGACTCAGATTTTTCATATTAAGAATACTCTGTTGGCATTGATTTTACCGAACCTGGTGTTTAATGGATTTTATATTATGCTGTATAAGAATAACTTCTCCTCCAATATTCATCCGGC
Source organism: Bacillota bacterium (assembly GCA_023392995.1). Lineage (GTDB taxonomy): Bacteria > Bacillota > Clostridia > Lachnospirales > Lachnospiraceae > Mobilitalea. Next base: position 30,196 of record JAEWMZ010000074.1, on the reverse strand, counting down.
GCTGATTGAGGCTGCTAAGATTGACGGAGCAGGAGAATTCTATATTTACCGCAAGATCGTATTACCTCTGTCAACACCGATTTTAGCAACCATTGGTTTGATGGTAGGTTTGGGATACTGGAATGACTGGGTTAATGGTCTGTACTATATCAGTGACTCCAAGCTATACAGCTTACAGCTGCTGCTAAATAGCATTATTAACAATATAAGCGCCATTTCCACCATGAGCTCCACCAATACCATAGGTGTATCAGATATGCCCGGAACAGGAATTCGAATGGCAATGGCTGTGATTGGTGTCGTTCCGATTATGGTGCTGTATCCCTTCTTTCAGAAGTACTTCATTAAGGGAATTGCACTTGGCGGTGTGAAGGAATAAGAGCGCATTAAATAAAGAAGGAATACGAAGCAGGTGTGCTTGGCAATAGGTTTAATACTTGAATAGCGAGAGGAGCAAAGACGATGGAACCTTCAATTGAGCAAAAGGTACAAGAAATGTGGGATGTACAGGAAATAAAAAAAGTAATGGCAAGATACGTATATTACAGCTATGGACGTGCCTGGGAGAGAGTGCCGGATATGTTTGCAGAGGTTGAGGATATTTGGATTGATTGTGAAGGCTTTGGAATCTTCGACGGACGTAAGGGTGTGGAGACATTTTTTGTGGATTGGCACCACTCCATGGAAGGAGATGGTAAGGGTGTCTTTGCACTTCACCTGTTAACTACAGAGATGATTGAGGTCGCAGCAGATGGAAAAACAGCCAGGGGACTTTGGATCTCGCCAGGTGCAGAAGGTCGCCGTAGGACTGACTCTGAGGAGCTGGGTGCATTTTGGATCTGGGGTATGTATGCCATAGATTTTATTAAGGAGAATGGGGAATGGAAATTTTGGCATTTTAGAATACCTCATTTATTGTTATGTGATTATCATCATTCCTGGGTTGAGCTAGATAAGGTAAAGCTGGGAAGCCAGATCGGCAATGACGGCAGACCAACAGCAGATCGACCCTCCAGTTATCCTCCGACCTTCTATGGAAGCGAGAAAATGACGAATATGTTTTTTGAACCGCCTCATCCATATCAGACAGAAGAGGATTTGAAAGGATTTTGGGGCAAATGATATAAAGCAATAATCCCATAAGATATAGAAGAAATAAAAGTGTGCCGCATAAAGAAGACAGAAGAGACCGGGTGAAAGGGTTATTCTGTCTTCTTTATGCGGCATACTTTATATCTATAGCTTATACAGACATGATGTCTACGAAGCTCCGCGCCATGAGAGGGGAGAGCTTTGCGGGCAAATAGCTTGTTTATGTTAATGAAAGCCGATCTAAATATCCGGTGTGCTAGGCTGCGAATTAGTAGCATGACTTAGATAGTTTGCTCCAATACGCATGGTGTTTAGGATGTGAATAATTTCTTTTGTAGATAAGAAGTTATCTTCAGAAGAATCCAGCCAGGTACGTGCCACTAAGAAATGCAGCTCCAAAAAAGCCTTGGTGAAATGGGATCGAAGTTCATCGTGGGGCATGGAATCGTGATCCATCATCTTAAGGATCTGCTCGCTCAGAATATTCTTTAACTTGGTTGTAAAATAAGGATCTCCATGGCTGCCTAGTAAGGCCTTCATTTCCTTCTTATGAGAAGAACAAAAATCAAACCAGAATACCAGCTGCATTGGCGGTTCTAAATCGAAATGCTCTTCAAAGCTGCCACCGGAAAATGAGAAGGCTTCTTTGGAGGGAGTCTGCTGATATTTCTGAATCAGCTTCTGCAGCAAAGGGTCTTCAATCTGTTCCAGTAGATCATAGATATCATTGAAATATAAGTAAAAGGTGCCACGGGTGATATTGGCATTTGCGCAGATTTCTTTTACGGATATTTTATCCCACTCTTTTTCGGAGATCAGGTCTAGATATACATCCATGATACGCAGCTTCGTCTGCTCGGATTTTAAGAATTTTGGATTAGAAGTTTGGCTCAAGACGCTCCTCCTTTGTGAGATTAGGATTACTGCTTCCACCTTCTATGGCAGAGGGGAACAGTGGCTTTCGAATTAGACACTTTGAGCGGTTCTGTTCAATTTAGACACATCGTGGGAAAGTGTACTGTCCTTTTCTAACGCGATTTTTTACAATCAGTTTATAGGGTTGGCTTATGAAAAATTATACATGAATCGCTAGCTATAAGCAAGCCAATTCCTCTAGGGGAATGGTAGAAACAAAGATTATGAATTGAAACAGAGATTATGAATTGCAATATGGATTATGAATGAAACAGCAGTGGTGGAAGGAGAGCATATGAGTTTTAATTTTTTCTTACAGAGTGATATTACCTTTGGCAGGGGTTCCATCTTAGAGCTGCCCGGGTTAATACACAGAGCAGGTATGAATAAGGTCATGATAATCTATGACGAGGGTGTAAAGAGTGCCGGTATTGCGGAGCGTGTATTAGAGCAGATAGTAGCTGCACAGATCGACTATATCATCTACGATAAAGTCCAGCCGAATCCGTCAAATTCTTTCGTGGAGGAAGCAGCGGCAATTGCAAAAGAAAACCAGGTGGAGGGCTTTGTTGCGGTGGGAGGAGGAAGCAGCATTGATTTGGCGAAGGCTGCTAATGTATTAATGACAAACCCCTCCCCAATCGGACAGTATGGGGGTGTGGGCAACGTAAAAAATAAGGTGCTTCCCCTCATTGCAATTCCCACAACAGCCGGAACCTCCAGTGAAATTACGAATGTGTCGGCTCTGATTGACCAGGAAGCAGTTTGTAAGTATGTAATCATTGATAATAAGATTACGCCGTCCAGTGTAATTGTTGACCCGGAGTTTACAAAAACAATGCCAAAATCTGTGACAGCGGCAACGGGTATGGATGCTATAACCCATGCGGTTGAAAGCTATATTTCAAATGTGGCATCACCCTTGACCGAATATAACTCAATCAAGGCACTGCAAATTTTATACAGGAATCTATCGAAGGTTGTGGAGAACGGAGAGGACATGGAAGCGAGAGAGCAGATGATGCTTGGCTGTATCATAGCAGGCTTTGCCTTTTCGAATGCGAATCTTGGCTTGGTGCATGGTATCGCCCATACATTGAGTGCTCATTTTCATCTGCCCCATGGAATTGCAAATGCATCAGTACTGCCCTATGTAATGGAATATAACGCGGTTAGCTGTCCAGAAAAGATGGAGGAGCTGGCAAAGGCCATAGGTCTTTCTGTTACCGGTAAACCATCAGAGGATCAATATCTCCTTTCTCAAGAGCTTGGCCGGCTTATAAAAAAGCTTGGAATTAAGACCTTATCGGAGCAGGGGATTTTGGAGAAGGATCTTGAAATGCTGGCTGATGAAGTACTGAAGGAGCCGGTATTAAATTTTAATCCTCGTCAGAATATAACCAAGGACGAGGTTTTGGAAATCCTTAAAAAGGCATTTTAGTAAAGGGTACAAAAATATTGTTAGAGCGCAATTCAGGTGATTGCAAAACGCAGGAAGCCCAAAAACTATATTGTTTCACAATTGCCTAAATAGAAATTATCAGTGAGGTACCTTATATTGAACACAAAAAGAAATGTAAAATTATCAATCCTGTTTATATCCATGTTCATCGGCCTGCAATTAACCATATCCCCGGTATTAAATCAGCTTCAGGAGCATTACCCGTTCGTTGACCGGAGTATGATTCAAATGCTGGTTACGGCTCCGGCATTATTGTCCGCGGTAGTTTCTCTTATCTGCGGCTGGCTGGTTACCCGGATCAGTATGAAGAAGCTGCTGTTAGTGGCCAGCTTCATTTCAGGAGTGACAGGCTTTATTCCCCTTTTCATTGACAGCTTTGAAGTGCTGTTTTTTTCCAGAATACTGCTGGGGGTTGCGGTTGGACTGGGAACAACCTTGAATACAGCAGTGGTGGCAGAACATTTTCATGGAGAGGAAAGGGTATCGGTAATGGGATTACAGGGAGCGACCGTAGGAATTGGGTATCTGTTAGCAACAACCCTGGCAGGGTTCATAGGCAGCTTCGGATTTCGGTATACCTACTTTATTCATATCCTTGGGTTTAGCAGTCTATTTTTCATTTGGAGATTACTCCCGGATACAGGGGTCAAGGTGGTGAAGGAAGCAAAAGACATCAAAATGAATGCCAGGATATACCGTCTGGTGGTGGCAGGCTTTCTGGAAATGATCTTTCTATATGTATTCTCCACCAACATTGCCATGCATTTAAGCGGGAATTTAGCCGGAAGCTCATTTGTAGCCGGAATTTTAATCGGGGTATTTTCCGCGGTTCAGATTGGTGCGGGGCTATCCCTTAAGTTCCTGGCAAAATTGGCTAAGCAGCATGTCATGGCCTTGGCCATGCTATCCCTTAGTATAGGATGCTTTATTCTGCTCATAAGACCGGATTCGTTTGCTTTACTGCTTGTTGGGGCAGCCTTATGCGGCATATCCCAAGGAGCCTTTGTACCTCAGATTATGTATGAGGCGACGATTGCGGTTAAGCCCTCCGGTGCCGCAATGGCCTCCGCCTTCATTACAGTGTCCTTTTGCCTGGGGCAGTTAGCCTCACCCTATGTGCTAAATAGTGCTTCAAAACTGATTTTTGGAGAACTGACTACGGCTCATGTATACACCTTGGCGGCAATCGGGATGCTTTTGACATCCGTGGTTTTATTTCTTATCAGAAGCAGATCAGGTACAAAGAGTCCTGCCAGGGAGGAAAGCTAAAGATGTCTATTGGAGTTATTATGCGGCTAAGCTAAGGCTTATGGTGATGAAGCATAATTTACATTAACAATGGGAAGTGAATCCTGAGATAAAATGTGGATTTAATCCCATAATCAGAAAAGAGGTGTGGATAACAAATGAATTATTTGTTGGGAATGGATTTGGGAACAACAAATATGAAAGGGGTTCTATACAATGAGCTAGGGGGGATGGTAGCAGCAGCCTCAAGAACCTACGAAACCCTGCATTTTGATTGCAGCTGTGCAGAACAGAATCCAAATGACTGGTGGCAGGCAGCCTTAGCTATCTTTCAGGAGATTACAGCAAAAGTCGAGAGTGAGGTTACCAACCAGATTAAGGGAATCTGTATCAGTTCGCAGACGCCGACGCTTTTGCCTGTAAAGGCCGACGGAAGCCCAATACAAAATGCCATGATATGGATGGATCGCAGAGCTGATCAGGAGCTGGAGGAGATTTTACAAAGGCTGGGGGAGGAACAATACATAGCAATTACCGGTATGTTGCCGGATGTCTCCTTTCTTCCTGCTAAGATACTGTGGTTCAAAAAATATGAACCTGAGAAGTTTTCACAGATGCGGTGGATCCTACAGGCGAATTCCTATGTGAATTATAAGCTGACTGGAGTAATCAGTATGGACATGGATCAAGCCTCCCTGACTCAATGCCTAGATACCAATACAGGACAGTGGTCTGAAAAAATGGGGGAGGCAGTTGGAGTGGATTTTAATTATTATCTGCCGAGGCCATTGCCCAACCATCAAATTATTGGTGCTGTGACGAAGGAAGCCGCCAAGCTAACCGGATTGGACGAAGGAATTCCTGTAGTTGCAGGAAGCAGTGACGCGATTGCCGCTATGTATGCCTCGGGCCTATGCAGAATGGGCGAGGCGACGGAGGTCTCCGGCACTTCTTCTCTGGTCTTCGCCGGAACAAAGTCATTGCCCAGAGACTACCATACCGTGGGAGCCCATAAATGTGCTCTGGATGGAATTCCATATGTTTATAACGCACCCATCAGTGCAACGGGAGCTTCCATTCAGTGGTTCCTAAAGAACTTTGGAGAATACGAATATGGGATTGAGAAGATGCAAGGAAAGAATGTATACGAGGTCTTAAATGAAGCAGCAGCCCATGCAAAGCCAGGAAGTAAGGGAGTCATGTTCTTTCCCTATATGATGGGAGAGCGTGCACCTTTATGGAACAATCATGCGAAGGGCATGTTTATCGGCTTGACAATGGATACGAAGCGGGAGGATATCATTCGGTCAATCTTTGAAGGAACCGCCTATGCACTAAAGAGCGTATTGGAGGAATTCAAGAGAAATGGTACCGAGATTGACTGTCTTCGTATTGTCGGAGGAGGAGCTTTAAGTGAAACCTGGGTGAAGATTAAGGCATCTATCCTAAACCTTCCCATCCTGCTGCTGGACAAAAAGACAGGTGATGTACCCTTTGGAGACGCCTTAATCGCAGGAAAAGCAGTAGGCTTATATTCTGACCTAAGCAGCAGTATTAAAGAGCTGATTCAGGTAGAGAAGATAATCCAGCCAAATCCGGAATGGGTGGAATTTTATGAGAAGACCTATCCATACTTTAAAAAGTTCTATGGGAGTCTGGATGAGGACTTAAGAGCTTATGAGTTAGTGATAAAGCGGTAATCACGAAGCATAATAATCAATTTTTAACAAATAAAACAAAATAATAGGTAATTGCGAAACTCATTAACTGAAGCGATTGTATACCCAACAGATACTATATCGAAGCGGAAGTTAAGCCCGAAGGAAGCGCCCCCGGAAGAAATAGTATCTGTTGGGTATACAATTATAACATCTATATTGTTTCGCAATTGCCTAAAACAAAATATAAGAAAGAGGTAATGAATTATGAAGTATGAAAAGATTAGAAATCAGGTACTTGAGGCAATTTTAGAGGCGGTGGATTTAGGATTAATTAAGGGAACCTCCGGCAATATAGCGGTGCAGGATGAGGAGGAGGTAGTTGCAATCACCCCCAGCGGTATTTCTTATAAAACAATGAAGGCAGAGGATATTGCCATTGTTGATATGAATGGTAAGTGGCTGGATGGACCTTATAAGCCTTCCTCAGAGACTCCGATGCATACGGCTGTATTAAGAGCAAGAAAGGATATAAAAGCGACGGTACATACCCATGGAATGTTTGCCACCATTATGGCAATGGATGACGAGGGCTTACAGCCCACGACACCTCCTCAGTCAGAGTTTGTTCCAATTAACATTGTACCCTTTGTCATGCCGGGAAGTGATACCCTTGCAGATACAGTAGTTAATACCCTTGGAGAAGGTCGGGCGGTATTGCTCCGAAATCATGGTATGTTCTGCTGCGGTAAGAACATCAAGGATGCAATGGCCGCAACCATCTATACCGAAGAGATGGCTACCACCGCTTACTATGCCAAATTATTAGGCAATTTCAAGCCGCTTCCAGAAGAAGCAATTCAGAAGATGCAAGCCTTAATTGCGGCGGATAAGGCAGTGTAACAATCTGACAGTCCTCCCAAAAAGTCGGATTCAAAGGAAAAGAGCTCATAGGAAAAGACCCAAACGAAAACAGCCAAAGGAAAAGACTCAAAGGAGGAATTAATCATGGAAAGGCATGGTATAACAATGAAAAAGATGGCTTTATGTACTCCCATTCCGGAGAAAAAATTAAACTTGATCAAAGAGTATTGCGATATAACAATCTGCGGCGAATTAAAGCATGGTAAGGGAAATGTTACAGAGGAACAAACCAAAGAAGAATGCATGGGGCATGAACTGATCGTCCTAGGAGATGAATACGCAGGGGCTGATACCATCAAAGCCTGGGCAGCAGCAGGAATGAATTTCATCGGTGTTGCCAAGGGAACACCGGCAACCGTTGATCATGATGCCATTGTAGAGGCAGGGCTTGCGCTATCCTATACACCGGGCAGGAATGCAGTGGCGGTAGCAGAGTTTAACATTGGGCTGATGATTGCGTCCACTCGTAACCTGGCGTTAAGCAGCACAGGCCTTCATTTAGGGGAGCATCTGGGAGCGGCAGCAGATAATATTTATGAGGTTCCGGAAGTAAAGAATGTGATCTGGGGACCGCTGGATGAGAAGCATCCCTTCATTGATTATGGAATTGGTTTCGAGCTATATGGACGAACCTTGGGTATTGCAGGCTATGGTGCTATCGGCTTTGAGGTGGCAAAAAGAGCACTTGCCTTTGGGATGGAGGTCATTGCCTATGACCCATACTGCCCTGTGGAACGAATGGAAGCAGATGGAGTCAAAGCCGTTGATCTGGATACGATGCTTCGCTGCAGTGATATCGTGAGCATTCATCTTCCGGTTTTACCCTCCACGAAGGGGATTGTAAATAAGGAGTGGTTCTCTAAGATGAAGCCATCTGCATATGTGATTAATACAGCAAGAGCAGCAGTCATTGATCAGAAAGATTTTGTGGAAGCTCTTCAAAATAAAACAATTGCCGGAGCAGCGGTAGATGTATTTTGGCAGGAGCCAATTCCTGCAAATCATCCATTGCTTTCTATGCGTAATGTTACCTTAACCCCTCATATGGCAGGGCTTACCGTTGATGTTGATCAATGGTCCGGTGCAATTATCGCCGATGAAGTGATTTCCTATCTGAAAAATGAGCCCAGAAAGCATATCTGGAAAGCTGCAAAATAAGAGAAAGAAATCTTGGTTCAGTGAAAGGATGTGAAATATGAAACAGAAGTATCCTAACTTAATGAAACCCATTCGCATTGGTAATGTGGTACTTAAGAACAGAATTATCGCAGCGCCCACAGGGATGATGGATCTTACACCGGACGGAAGACTAACTCCGTATGATATGAATTATTATGAGCTGAAGGCCAGAGGCGGAGCAGCAGTGGTAACTCTGGGGGAAAGTATCACGGATACGGCTACCGGGGAATCCCATAACCGCCAGATCCATCTGGATGATCCGAACACCTTGCCTGGACTATCTCATATGGCTGCGGTAATTCAACGGGGAGGAGCTTTGGCGAATATCGAATTATCCCATGGCGGTAAATACGGGGGTCTAGTGAGCATCGGCGGTGACGCGGTGACCGCCAAGACCTCCTATGGACCCAGTGAGGCAGAACTTCCCTCCGGAGAGCATGTTCATGAAATGCCGAAGGAGATGATCTATCATATCATTGAAAGCTTTGGAAAGGCGGCAGCTTTATGCAAAAAGGCTGGGTTTAACATGGTAATGGTACATGCAGGGCATGGCTGGTTATTCAATCAATTCCTATCGCCTTTAGAGAACAAAAGAACGGATGAATTTGGCGGCGGCTTAGAAAACAGGGCCAGATTATTAATGCTGACACTGGATGGTGTAAGAAAGGCGGTAGGGCCTGGTTTTCCCATTGAGCTGAGACTCAATGGAGACGACATGATTCCAGGGGCTGTAACCAGAGAGGTATATCTGGAGCTTGTACAACTGCTGGAGGATAAAATAGACCTCATCAATGTATCCTGCGGCTCTCATGATGGAGAGAATCTATTTGTCAGAACGCATCCGTCCATGTTCCTGGAGCATGGCTGCAATGTGTATCTGGCTGAGGGAATAAAAAAGGTGGTGAAGATTCCGGTATCCTGTGTCGGAGGCATCCACACACCGGAGCTGGCAGAAGAAATTATCGCTTCTGGAAAAGCAGATATTGTAGAATTAGGCAGAGCACTGATTGCAGACCCCTATTTTCCGAAAAAAGCTATGCTTGGGGAAGCAGATACTATCATTCCCTGTAACAGATGCTACACCTGTCTGGATTCTCTCGTGGTGAAAAATGTGGTTCAATGCTCGGTTAATCCAGTCATCGGCTTTGAGCTGGACAATAAATATTATCAGCCGATAGCAGACAGAGTAAAAAGAATTCTGATCATTGGAGGCGGTCCGGCAGGCATGGAAGCGGCTATTACAGCGGCAAAAAAAGGACATGAAGTTATCCTGTGCGAAAAAACAGACAGCCTCGGAGGAGCGCTGAAATTCGCTGAATACGTAGAATTTAAAGAGGATTTATTCAGATTCTCGAAATGCCTGGAAAGGATGGTATATAAAGAAAAAATTGATGTGCGGCTGAATACGCTTGTTACAAAGGAATATGTGGAAGCTCTTGACCCGGAGGTACTAATCATTGCCGTAGGGGCAGTGCCAATTATTCCAGGAATCAAAGGCGTTGAGGGTGAGCATGTAATTCTGGCTACTGAAGCAGAAAAGGATATTTATGAACTGGGAGAGAAAGTGGTTATCCTGGGAGGGGGATTAATTGGTTGTGAAACCGGAATTAATCTGGGAATGCACGGTAAATCGGTAACAATTATTGAGATGCGTGAGGAACTTGCCCCAGAGGCAAATCAATTCCACAAAATGGCACTGCAAATGGAACTTGAGAAATATATAACACCACAGGTAAATACAAAGGCAGTCGAAATAACTGGGAGGGGGGTTATCTGCATCGGTGCTGATCAGAAGGAGCGGCTGATTGAAGCAGATAGCGTAATTTTGGCAGTCGGAGTAAGACCTGATATGGAAGAAGTGGATCGATTTACCGGACTGACGAGAGAGCAATATATTATAGGTGACTGTGTAAAAGCAGGTCAAGTGACTCAGGCAGTTCAGCAGGGCTACTATACAGCCAGAGAAGTTTAAGGATGGATCACACTTGGCAAAGGACATGACCTTATCTTAAAGCGCAGCTTTTCTCCAATACACCTAAACGAAAATCGATACGAAAATACAGAAAAAGAAACAAAATTCTACTATTTGCTGCTGTCATTTTTTCTGTGATTATAGTATAATCGGACTATTAAAGCAACTTAGATCTTCGACGGGGGTGTTAATTTATGGTTAAGAAAAAGCAGAGGCGCGGTATTTTTAAGAATAGCCGAATCCGAACTAAGCTTTTATTGGTAATTATCCCATTGGTTTTCCTTACCATGGGAGCAGCGAAATCCTATGATTATTTTTCCAGACAATCAGATCTTGAACAATCAGTGAAGGATGATATGTTACATACGGCAGAACTGACAGCTGCCAGATTACAAGTGGAGATAGCCAAAGCGGTATCCGCAGTGGAGACAGCAGCAAATAACGAAGCTTTTCTATCTAAGGATCAGAGCGTGATTATTCAGGCGCTGAATAATATCAAAAATCAGAATGCCTTATTTGCAACAGTATTCTTAAGCGATGGAACTCTTAACCGTATCAATGAGAAAGGGGATACCGCAGACCTTTCCGACCGGGAATATATGAAGCAGGTAAAAGAGACGGGTGAAACTGTTGTATCCGATGAAATTCTCATTTCTCAGGCTACGAATGAACCGGCAATTATGATAGCCACTCCTATAAAAATAGCAGGTGCACCGGAAAGCTATCTGGGAGTTTCCCTTGATACGAAAGAGTTAAAAAACATTGTTGCCGGGATGAAAAAGAGTGACAGTAATTATTCCTTTGCTTTTGATGGTAAGACTGGATTGGCATTTGCCCATCCGGTTGAGGAATATGTGGGTACCTTAAAGTTTATCCATCCGGATGAAAAGGATCAAAGTCTGGTTGCGCCGGAGCTTACAAAGATGGCCCAGGATGCGGTTAGCGGTCACTCCGGCACTCAGGTCTATGAATTCAACGGAGTGAAGATTATCGCTGCCTATGCGAATATTCCAGGAACTTCCTTTGGTGTGGCCAGTCGTATGAAATATTATGATGCCATGGAGTCGGTGCGCCGGGAGCAGATCTCAGCGATTGTCATAACTTTAATTGCAGCATTCATTGGAATTGGGGCAGCGTTCGGATTATCTGTACTCATCGCTACTCCTATTAAGAAAATTGCAGATCAGGCCAATAGCATCGCTGCCGGTGACTTTACACAGGCGATTGCACTTGAAGCGCAGGGCAAAGATGAGATCAGCCAGCTGCAGCGTGCCTTCAAGGATATGGCTGTAATGCTTAAAAATACCATGGAGCAAATCGGACAGGCTACGAAGGAGCTGGCAACCTCTAGTGAGGTGCTTGAGATTAGTACAGAGCAGTCAGCCCAGGGTTCCAATCAGGTGGCGGAGACCGTGGCTGAGGTTGCCCAAGGAGCCTCCGAACAAGTACAGGCGGTGGATTATACTGCCAGCATTGTAGCAGGAATCGGAAAAGAGATTGGAGAGATCGAGAATCTTTCCTTTGAAGTGGCGGAATTGTCCGGCAAAACGGCAGCGACTACGCATGAGGGAGAAAAGGCGATTCAACGGGCTATTACATCAATTACCGCCATCAATGAAATCGTACAGGAAACAGCAAGTGCGATCCGTGAGCTGAGCAGCTCCTCCGAGCAGATCAGTCAGATTGTCACAACCATCACGGGGATTGCCTCCAGCACGAACCTCCTGGCCTTAAATGCCTCTATAGAAGCAGCAAGAGCAGGAGAGCAGGGACGCGGCTTTACCGTCGTTGCAGAACAGGTTAGCAAGCTGGCACAGCAGTCGAAGGAAGCTGCAAGTAATATAGCAGTCATTATCGAAGGTGTTCAGAACCAAACTCATTATGCAATTGAGAAGATGGACAGCAGTGCGCATGAGGTTTCTAATGGAACAGAGGTAGTGCTCGAAGCGGGTGAAGCCTTCCAGGGAATTCAGCAGAAGATTAACAACGTGGACCAGGCAATTCAAAAAATCACCCAGAGTGTCAAGCATTTATCCAATTCCAGCTTAAGCGTAGTCTCCTCCGTTGATAAAATTAAGGATATCTCACAGGAAACTGCCGCCGGCAGCCAGACCATCTCGGCTGCAACCGAGGAGCAATCCGCAGTAATGCAGGAGGTAGCTTCTTCGGCTGAGACATTGGCAAAGTTGTCCGGACAGCTGGAGGAAACCTTAAAGCAATACAGATTTTAGTATGGAAAGGAACTGCTGCAGCTACACAAATGCAGAGCCTATCATATGAATTAAGTACCGAATTACCATACCAATTATTTGTCACCACTATGGATATAAATGCCGCATGGGAATTCGACAGCTTCCGACGGATACACATCTGCTTCGCTTTATGCGTTTATATAATAAAGGCTCATCATAATAAAAGATAGGAATATGCAGATAAATTCATATCTTTTATTATGATGAGCCTTCTAAAATTGGAAGAAACGGGACAAGCTGATGACTTTTGATCTATCATGCAATTAATGATTTTTGTTTCTGCCGCCGGATCTGCTTTTCTCATGCTTTCCCTCATGCACACCAATTACCTGACCATGAATAATTCCATGGTCAGAATTATCGGTAGGATCCATCTTTCTCATTTCTGGATTACTTTTTTCTCTGTCCTTCATCCTGTTTTTATTATTATCCATAAAACTTCCTCCTGATATAAGATGAGTTAGGCGATTGCGAAACTAACAAAACGACCATTATTTTTAACAAACGATGGAGATTCGCAATTCACTAGATGAATTATTATGTGCAAACAGCAGTTTTTTATTCAATATCATACAGGAGAAAGGAACCTGTGTTTTTAAGTTATGACCTCGCAGGATGAAAGCTGTTTTCCTTGGATTTCATCCTGTAACTGAATTAATGATGCCGTGATATCGAGATTGTTACCCAATGAAAAAACTTTCAGACTTAAAATTGACATAATCTTCCCTTCTTAATGACCAATTCAAGGATGTTAACGGGGGTATAATTTAGCAATTACTTATCTTGCGTATTCTGTCTGTTTAGAGTAGAATATTATCTTAGGATTTTTTAGAATATTATGTACTCTGCGGGAGATCAGGATTGGAATGAAGAACCAGGAAAAACAAGGGAATGGTATCATAGAGGGGGTTATCTGGAAGCAGTTATTAATTTTTTTCTTTCCTTTGCTCTTTGGTACCTTTTTACAGCAGCTATATAATACGGTGGATGCGATAATCGTAGGACGCTACGTAGGAAAAGAAGCATTGTCCGCTGTAGGGGGTACGACTGGTACCTTAATAAATGTATTTATAGGATTTTTTGTGGGCACCTCCTCCGGTGCCACCGTAACGATATCACAATATTACGGAGCAAAGCATGAGGAGGAAGTGAGTAAAGCTGTACATACTGCCATTGCCTTGGCAATATTAGCAGGAGCAGTGATTATGTTAATTGGGATTTTGGGTGCTCCGGCTGCATTTCGTTTGATGGGTACACCGGAGGATATCATTCCATATTCCTTGACTTTTATACGTATTTATTTCTGCGGTACTATCGCTAATTTAATCTATAATATGGGAACAGGTATTCTGCGTGCGGTGGGGGATTCCAGACGGCCGCTTTATTACCTGGCGGCAAGTGTAGTCCTAAATATTATCCTGGATTTCTTATTTGTCGTAGGCTTTCATTGGGGAGTTATGGGAGTGGCGCTTGCAACGGTTTTATCTCAGTGCTTTAGCGCAGCACTTATCTGCGTAACACTGATGCGAACCAGGGAATGCTATCATTTGGAACTTAAAAAAATTCGCTTTCACAAAGATATACTGCTCAAAATTGTTCGAATCGGAATACCTTCCGGTCTGCAATCCCTTATGTACACCTCCTCTAATATTATTATTCAATCCAGTATCAACAGCTTTGGAACGAATACGATAGCGGCCTGGACAGCCTATGGAAAGATTGACGGACTATTTTGGATGACCATGAGCTCTTTTGGTATAGCAATTACCACCTTCGTGGGACAAAATTATGGTGCCGGTAACTATGCACGAGTCCGGAAAGGAATCAAGACCTGTCTGGGTATGACCCTTGGAGTGGCAGTGGTGCTAAGTCTGATCTTATATTATGCAGGGCCAAGTATCTATACGCTATTTACGAATGACCCGCTGGTGGTTGAACGTGGAATTGAGATTCTTCATTTCATGGTACCTACCTTCTGTACGTATGTGCTGATTGAAATTATCTCAGGTTCCTTAAGAGGAATGGGAGACTCCTTTATTCCAATGCTGATGACAGGATTCGGAATTTGTGCCCTTCGAGTGCTGTGGATATTTACAACGGTACCGATCTGGCATGATATCCGTACATTAATTTTTAGTTATCCGCTGACCTGGTCCGTAACTTCAATTATGTTTATCTTTTATTTCCGGTATTATATTAAGAGAGAGCCGGGTTTCCAGTTGGAAAAAGTGAGTAAAGGAAAGATGTAGGGAAAGGGAATTTTATAGAAAAGAGAAGATTATAAGAAGAGTAAGTGCCCATAACTAAGGATTTATTTATTAAGGATGTCTGAAAAATGGGTCGCTTTAAATAACGTGTCCACTGTTATGGGTACACTATGGGCATAATACAATGGAAATAATAAAAAGTCAAAATTATAAATAAAATTAAGAATGCAATAGCAAAAAAAGCTAAGTAATAAGATAAAGAAGAAAAATGAAACATGAGAAAATGAATAATAAGCGCATTCGTTTCATGTGACTAAGATTGGAGAACTATGAGAAATATTAAATTAACGATGGAGTATGATGGAAGCCGTTACAGTGGATGGCAGAGGCTTGGAAAAGGGGAATCTGATAATACAATAGAGAATAAACTTCTGGAGGTTCTGCAGAAGATGACCGGAGAAAAGGTCGAACTTAATTGCGGAAGCAGAACAGAAGTTGGAGTGCATGCCTACGCTCAGGTGGCAAACTTTAAGACAGACTCAAATCTAAAGTGCTATGAAATTAAGAATTATTTAAATCGTTACCTACCTATGGATATTGCAGTGCTGGAAGTGGAGGAAGCGCCAGAACGGTTTCATGCCAGCTTGAATGCAAAAAGTAAAACCTATTTATATCGTATCGCCATCGGTGATGTTCCAAGTGTTTTTGAACGAAAATATACCTATTATTGCTTTCATAAGCCCAATGTAACACATATGAAGGAAGCGGCCAAATTATTATTGGGCGAGCATGATTTTAAGGATTTTTCCTCGGTAAAAAAAGGGAAGTCCACTGTGAAGGAGATATACCAGATCGATGTCTACCAGGATGAAAAGGAGATTCAGATTACAATAAAAGCGAATGACTTTCTTCATAATATGGCTCGTATGCTTGTCAGCACTTTATTGGAAATCGGTTTGGGGAATCGGAGCATGTGGGAGATTGATAAAATATTAGATCCAAAGCAGCCGGATACAGGCAGTACACCGGCAAATGCACAGGGTTTATTCTTACAGGAAGTAGAATATTAAGAAAACACTCCTTGAAACTTCTTTCTTGCGTTATTTTTAATGAGATGATATTCTTTAATATGGGCTGCAGATACAAGCAGAAATTGGGAGGAAAAGAACATCACGAAAAGGGCGGGGTTTTATGAACTTATTTTTACGAGTAGATATTAATGTAATTGCATTTATTATGCTGCTACTGGTATATCTTGTGGCTTATCATCAACTCGAAAAGCATGATTCTTTAAGTAAGGTGTTTATGACGGCTTCTGTCATTATCCTTTTTCAATTATTTCTTGAGACAGCAACCTGTATTATTAATAAAAGACCGGAATCTTGGTGGATACCGATAACAAATTTGCTGCATATGCTTTTGTTTTCCATCGGCCCCATAGCAACCTGCTATTGGTATTTTTTAATCAGAAGAATTATCCGTCCCGCAAAGAAGAGGTTTAAAAAGCGGGACTTGGTTTTTGGGTTACCGGTAGGGATCAATTTTATATTGAATATCCTGTCACCGGTATACTATTATATATTTTATATTGACAGCAGTAATGTTTATCATCGGGGAAAATTCTATATGCTGTCAACAGGGATAGCTTATTTTTATATTATTTATGCCCTGCTCTTGATTCTGGTTCACCGGAAAAGCATACCGAAAGAGGATGCCAATATATTGATGATATTCATTGGCTTTCCCGTTTGCGGAGGTTTAATACAAGCTTTTATTTATGGACCGCTATTGATTTGGAGCTGCTCCGCCTTTTCTTTGGTAGTTGTATACATCTTCCTGCAGCAAAGAATGATTCATGTAGATGAACTGACCGGTGCCTGGGACAGAGGCTCTTTTGAATACTACCTGCGAAACAGGTTATCCCGGGAGCAGGAGGGCTTTGGAATTATTTACTGTGATATTGATCGTTTAAAGGAGATCAACGACAGCTATGGGCATAGAGAAGGCGATTATGCCATAAGTACCGCAGTTGCCTTAATACGGGAGGCCATTCATAAGGAGGATATTGTTGTACGGCACGGCGGGGATGAATTTCTAATCGTTGTGAAAAGTCCCTTCAAGAAGGAGCTGATTGCTACCATACGAAGAATGGAGCAAATCTTTGACACGTTTAATAAAGATTCAGCCAAGCGATATAAGTTGGAGTGTAGCTTTGGGGGAGACATCTATGATAATAGCCATAGCAGTATCGATCAATTTATCCATTATATTGATGGGCTTATGTATCAGAATAAAAATGAGAAGAAGCACAAGGAATTATCATATCTGAAAGAAACCTGATGAAGCAAGGAATAGATTGATTCGTTAAAATGAAGCAAGGATACGTTGTCAACCGGCATTCGTTGGCCAGAAGACAAGGTATCCTTGCTTTTTTGCTTTATCATAGGTCTGAAAGGATGAGTGTTTCAACCTCTCACATATCCAATATAGCTTTCCTCAATTATCATTTGGAGTTTTATTCGGATTGTGAATTCGTTTGTAATTTTGGAATAATTCCTTTTAAAAAGAAACCATTTCCTCTGTGCTTAATGTAAAAATATCCAAAGACAGAGAATACCGCAGCTCCAATAAAATTAACGATGAGATCCATCATAGTATCATAAAGACCGATATCAATATAACCGCTCCAAGTCTCTCCATTCACTTCAATACTTGCAATATTAACATGAACAGGAACATTGGCGCCCGTTGGATTTAGCAAAACAGTATTTATGGTATGTATAAAGGTGTCTTTTTGCATGTCATAGCCCAACAGCTGATCTATGCCAAATTCGAAAAATTCCCATAACACGCCAATGGTCATAGAGAAGCAGAAGGCAACCAGTGCCACAAAGACAGGGGAAAGGGATATGGCGAATTTGTCATTCTTATTCAAGATGTCAATCAGCGAAAAGCCAATGGCGGCAGCAAGGAAGCCATTGATGGTATGTAAAACAGTATCCCAATAAGGAAAAAGAATATAGTACTCCTGTATTTCTCCAAGAATCTCAGCGGAAAAGATAAATAATAAGATAATAACCTCCAGTGTATCCGGGATATCTATATGTATTCTTCTCTCAATAAAGCTGGGAACCAGAAAAAGGATTAGGGTTAATATACACAGGAACAGATTCTCATAATTTCGGTTGCGCAGCTGGTCAATGGCAACAACAATAACGAATAATCTCAAAATAAAATAGATCAACCGAAGACCAAAATGCTCATCCTTAGTTATGAAATTAAAAAATTTACTCATAAAAAAACCTCCATAAAAGAATGCAATGTAACTATTGTAACATTCATAGAAAGAAATTCAATGTATAAATGAATAAAAAGAAAGATAAATAATAGTTTTTGTCAAAAAAATAAATCGAAGATGCTCTTATGGGGGCATTTCCGATTTATTTTTCTAACTAGGATTTTCTTTCTAAATTTCTTTTGAAGGTTATTAATAATACTAACGTGCACTCATACCAGGCTTTGAAATACCGCTTAAAGCATCCTCAGCATTATTTTGGCAAGCCGGCTCCAGGGAAATGTCGCCCAGAGCAACAATACCTACCAGGCTGTTGTTTTCAACGATAGGTAATCTTCTGATCTGGCGGTCACTCATTAGTTTTGCAGCATCGCCCACCTCAGTTTCCGGGCTTGCAAATACAACGGAATCCGTCATGATATCAGAAACCTTTTGATGACAATCCTCACCGGAAGCTACACTTCTTAAGGCAATGTCTCGGTCTGTTACGATACCAATCAATTTATCCTGGGTACACACAGGAATAGAGCCACAGTTATATTGTTTCATAAGCTGGGCAGCACGCTCCACGGAGTCATCTGATCTTAAGCTAACCACATCTTTTGACATAATATCACGTAATTTCATAAATAACCTCCATTCGTCCAGTCGATTTGTGCAGGAGAAAATAGATAAATTATCTGTTCCTGCAATATTAGATTGCCCGAAGTGGAGCATTTTTATAAAGCTAATTTTTTCTTAAAAAAATGGAATACTATTCATCATCTTCATCGCAGGAACAGTGGGTTGAATCCGGATTTCGCTTGCAGTCAAAGCTTTCAATGGGCTCAGGACCTCTAACAACCTGCCGGTCAATTCGTACAATACCATCACAATCTGCAACGATCCGCCAATCTACCATGAGAATTTGATTGTTTTCAATTTCAATTCCACAGATTCCTCTGGTATGAATACAGCAGCCGGTATTAAAGTAGGGTAAATCCCCGTATTTCGGGAACTTCGGTCGGTGTGTATGGCCGCAGATCAAAGCTGTCTTATGCCTCTCAATCCACTTATTATAAGCCTTCTCAACTTTATGACGCTTGAATAAATTACGGGCAGGACTGGCAGGATTTTCAAAGCCTACAACATGCATAAACCGCCAGAAATAGCGTAGTAACAGCATAGAGATTCTCCAACCCTGATCATTCATAAAATCACCCTGATGCCCATGTACCACCAGAATCTCCTGATTCGTATCCTCATGTTTTAGCAACAGGGCTTCATGGACGGTAAGATCTTTAAAAAGCTCAACCCGCTCCTGTTTATACTCATCATAAAATTGAAAGTAATTGCGGCTTAAAAAGTCCTTATCCTTTAGGAATATGTTGTGATTCCCATATAGCATAATGAAGCGTCGGTCATCAAAAAATTTTTTCAGCACCACAAAACAATCGGTGTGTGCAAGACGTATATGCTTAAACTTGGAATATTCCCATAGCTCATCGCCATCACCAACTTCTACATAGGTAAAATCTTTGTTATAGTAGTAATTCAAGGCGTGAATATAGATATTCTGATTTCTGGCAAATTCATCGGATACGCTGTCATCACCCCGATGAACATCACTGAAAAAGATGTACTTGGAGCCTGCATTAAAGTATTCCAGCTTTGCATTCTCATAGGCAGCAGTTAGTCTTTTTTCCGTTTGCATCACGTCACCCAACTTTCTGGTTTATTCATCTGGAACTCCTGTGATTTTATATCATAACACATAGTATGCAGTCAAAATAGCAGTGGTATTCAATTGAAAACTTTAAAAAAGTATAACCTTTTGTTGCCAATTAAAAATACTAATGCTATAATTTGATTATCCCGTAATTTAATTTGGATTGATGTCTTCTACCAACCCCCTTTAATTTATTGGTGTAATTTGTAACTTAGCGTAACTATATATGAAGGTACACAAGTTTCTCTGGGAATAGAGGGGTGTGCTAATTTTAAGGAGGTAGTTGGTATGGCAGACAAGGTAATTGTATGTAAGGATTGCAAGGCAGAATTTGTTTTTTCTGAGAGTGAGCAGGCATTTTATCAAGAGAAAGGTTTTGATAATGAACCGGTTCGATGCCCAGATTGCAGAAGAGCAAGAAAAGCACAGAAGGAAAATGGTTTTGGCGGCGGTAACAGAGGCGGAAACTTTCGTCAGGGCAGAAGATAAGAATCGTACACACTAATATAAAAATCCTATATGATTAAAAATAAGGTAGCAGGGTGGAAATCTTGCTACTTTTTATATGGAATAATTTTAGTTATACAAGGTCGAGTTTCAGTAAAGTAGTTAAAATATGCAGTAAAAGTCATCAGATGGGAGGATGAAGATGTATAATTACAAAATGACAATCCAATATGATGGAGGACGTTATAAGGGCTGGCAGAGGCTTGGAGGGGAAGAGAATACCATTCAAGCCAAGCTGGAAAGGGTTCTTTCCGAGATGGCGGGCTATTCACTCGAGATTACTGGCTGCAGCCGTACTGATGCAGGTGTCCATGCCATTGCCCAGATTGCTAACTTTAAGCTTAAGGAGTACCTGCCGGAGAAAGAGATCATAAGCTATCTAAGACGTTACTTACCCCAGGATATTAGTATCATAGAATTAAATCGTGTTGATGAGAAATTTCATGCCAGATATTTGGCAAAGGATAAAACTTATCTATATAAAATATGGAACAGCGAATACAATAACCCCTTTTTGAGAAAATATAGTATGCATGTAAGCGAAAAGCTGGATGTGGCTGCAATGCAGGAGGCAGGCAGATATTTTCTTGGAGAGCATGATTTTACAGCTTTCTCAAATGCAAAGTCCAAGAAGAAGTCTATGGTGAGAAGGATTATATCAGTTGATCTTGCATTGGAGGGAGAGTTAGTAAATATCAGAATCCGGGGAGACGGATTTTTATATAACATGGTTCGTTGGATGGTGGGAGCCTTGGTGGAGGTCGGATTAGGACATCGTAAACCGGAGGATATTACTCAGATGCTGCTGTCAAAGGAAAGAAACCAAACAGGAAATTTAGCTGATGCCTGCGGTCTTTATCTGGAATTGATCCGTTACGTGTAATAGAATGAGGGTGGATGAATAACTTATATTATAGGAACGAAATACTCTTTCCTATAATCGAGATGCACGGCGCAAAGTGCAGCGCCTTTTATCAGAAGTAAAAAACAACTTCTGATAACTAATATTATAGGAACAAAATACGCGTTCCTATGGATTAATAGAAGAGGAAGGTGAAAATATGCTAATCGCAACCGTAAAAATTAAGATTCATCTGCCCTGGGTTCATTCGTTAAAGGAAAAAAGAATGGTGGTAAAAAGCTTAATTGCAAAGCTTCAAAATAAGTTCAACGTATCGGTAGCAGAAATTGATGAACAAGATGTTCATCAGATAGCAGTGATTGGAGTTGCTGGCCTTGCAGGGGATGCTGCTATGGCGGACAGTGTGATTGATCATGTGCTTAACTTTGCGGAAGAAAATACCGAAGCAGAGATTATTGGTGTAGAGAGGGAAGTAATTTCTGTTTAATAGTAGTAATTGTACACTCAATAATGACAATTATCGCGTTATGGTTTGAGAACAGAACAAGATGTGACGAATAATCTGTTTAAAATTCATTTGACATTGTATTGTTGTGCATATAGAATATAGGTAATATATGCTAAAACTTTACAAAGGGAGGTGAATTCCATGGGTGATAAGAATCCAAAAAAAGCGCCGAAGAAAAAGGGCGGATCAAGCGCAGCAAGTACAACAAAGAAAAAATAGCACTCCAGAAATTCCCTCTGTCTGTTTTTTAGGAGGGAATTTTTGTTGGTTTAAACGCATATGCAAAAGCGGATTGATATATATATGCTATAATTACAATGTGGTTAGATGGCGTGGAGCTTATTTATATGGTATAATATCGACAGATATTATACCAGCGCCGAAGCGGAGCGTAGTGCGCATCTTGGAGCGGAGCGACATACCATGGTGCTTTTCCATGGTATAATATCGACAGATATTATACCAGCGCCGAAGCGGAGTGAAGTGCGCATCTTGGAGCTTAGTAGATTGAGGCTAATACGAAAGGGGAAAACAATGAGTTTTTTAGCAATCGCAAAATCTAGATATTCTGTAAGAAGTTTTGAAGATAAAGAGGTTGAAAAGGAGAAGCTGCTCCAGGTATTAGAGGCTGGACAAATTGCACCTTCCGCAGTAAATTTTCAGCCCATCCACCTGATTGTAGTTACGGAACAGGCAGAAAAAGAGAAGCTTTACCAGACCTATAAAAGAGATTGGATCAAAGAAGCACCGGTAATTATCGTTGCCTGTGGGGATCATAAAACATCCTGGAATCGAAAAGACGGGAAGGATCATGCAGACATTGATGTGGCAATCGCAGTTGATCATATGTCGTTGGCAGCAGTCGACCTTGGACTGGGATCCTGCTGGGTATGTGCCTTTGATGCCGAGCTGTGCCATGAATTGTTGGAACTGCCTGAAAATCTGGAGGTTGTGGCACTATTGCCCCTCGGATATCCAAAGGGTGAAAAACCTGGGGAGCTTCGCCGTAAGAAGCTGGAGGAACTAGTGAGTTGGGAAAGATATCAAGGATAGCATAGAATAGAAAATAGGTCTACTTATTACGATCCGAGCATTGTAAAAATGGATAATGGATAATAATGAATCACGGATAATAATAGATCACAAAGTAATAAAATGAATCATTCATTGGGTACCTGGGTCGCAAGGCTTGATGGTACCCTTTTTTGCATAAAAAGGGATGCAGAATATACATCCTGCACCCCCGGTACCTGCGTGCGAATGTCCCTTAGTGAAAAATAAAGATTTATCTTCACATCTGACAATTTTACGCTGGAAAGATGGTTCCTATAGAATAAAGATAAGTTTTCATCCAAAACTAAGCAGTTTCGCGGTAAAATGGCGTAATGCTTCATCTGCTAAAGTGTGATCGGATTATTTAAGATTTTATCAGCGCGAGGGGCACGCAGCATGTGAGCGGCAGGCATGTCTGCACCCAGAAGGGGTTGCAAGTAATATTTGAACGCATCCGTAACGTTATTCCCCTGGCTGTTAATGAAATCCTCAGGCATTAATTTTGTTTTGCCAGCAACATTTTTCAGATCAGTCATTTTATAATCCACGGAATAGATGCCGGTGCGGTTAATGGTAATGGAACCATCAATATTATGCCAGATCGCAAACTGTGCAGCTTTTTCACCGACCTCTCTGGCTTCATGCTGATCGACAGCGGATACACAGCCCATAAAGGATCTTTGAAGATAGCCCAGAGTGTCCGAACGAACTCTGGTAATACCAAGCTTTGCTTTAATCTCATTGGCAAGCAGATCACCTAAGGCACCGGTACCGGATAGTTGGGCGTTGCCATGAGAATCCATCTCACTGCTTACCAGCTTTGTAACGATGGGAATACCATTTTCGTCCTGGATACCCTCTGAGACGGCGATAATACAACGTCCGTATTTATCATACACTTCTCTGACATCCTTCAGGAAGTTATCAATGATGAAATGCCGTTCCGGAAGATAAATCAAATGAGGGCCATCGTCGGGATACTTTTGAGCGATGGACGAAGCAGCCGTTAAAAAACCAGCATGACGACCCATAACAACACCGATATGTACACCGGGAAGGGCTCTATTATCAAGATTTAGACCAATGAAAGACTGTGCTACGAATCTTGCAGCGGAAGGGTACCCGGGGGTATGATCATTCATCATCAAATCATTGTCAATTGTTTTTGGAATATGGATGGCACGAAATTCGTAACCGGAGGATTCTGCCTGCTCATTAACGATACGAACCGTATCCGCAGAATCATTTCCTCCAATGTAGAAGAAATAACGAACATTATGTGCCTGGAACACTTTGAAAATCTCTTTGCAATAAGCGTTATCCGGTTTATCCCTGGTTGAAAATAATGCAGAGGAGGGAGTCATAGCCACCTGCTCCAAATTATTAGTGGTCTCCTGGGTTAAATCCATAAAATCTTCATTGATAATACCATGAACTCCGTTAATGGCTCCGTAAACCTTGGTGATTTGTGGGAATTTTCTGGACTCTAGTACGGCTCCTACCAGAGACTGATTAATAACAGCGGTAGGGCCGCCACCTTGTGCTACTACTACTTTTCCTTCTAGTACCATAAATTACTACACTCCTTTACTTTTCGTTAAAATGTTGGATAAGATTGTCATAACCTCTGCCATTTAAAACTGAGTGTTCTACGCTAGTGGTAATCTTTGGTGAATGAAATTTGAGTTCACAGGTTGTCTGAGCTGCCTATTGATATATATTGTACCACATTTTAACAGTAGGTGTAAATATTAGTATGTAAATAATTCCAGTATTCATTTACTTACACAACTATTACAATTGTTTTAACTGTATTTGATATAAATTTAAATGATTCGTAAGAAATCTACAGGCTAATTTGTGTTATAATGCCATATGTAGCAACTAATAGTGGATTAGTCGGTCAAAAGATCATTAATACGAACAGAAGAGGGGCTTAGAGATGGGAAACATTAATAAGGAAAAGAACACTAGGAAGAACCGATGGAGAATATGGGTGATTGCGGCTGTAACTGCGGGGACAGTAATGATATTATTACTGGTCGGCGCCTTTTGGTTAATGAAGGTACGCGTAGCAGGGGTGAATGCATTTGGGACTGCGGAAGAGACCCAGGAGAGTAATCCGCCAGCAGGGGACGCAATAGAAACGGCGGCTGGAGAAAACCCATCAGACACAGCACCAGGAGGAACATCTTCGGCAAATACGGAGGCTGAACATACAAATGAGAATCAAGAGAAGACGGCTGAGAGGCAGGAAGTGATAGCACAGGCGCAAATCCTGGCTATGGGCTATTACTATGATAACGCACTTCAGCTAATCAAAGACTATAAGGGCGATTCAGGTGATTACACCCAGTATCAGGACTTAGCCGAAGCTTATCAAAAGCTGGAAAAGGAAAAGGCCTCCCTGGTACTATACGGCGGTGAGTATACTTCCATAACCCAGATTAATCATATCTTCTTCCATTCGCTGGTTGCTGATAATTCAAAAGCGTTTGACGGAGATAGAAAAAGTAAGGGTTATAATATGTATATGACAACCATTTCTGAGTTTAATAAAATGATGGACGCCATGTATCAGGAAGGTTATGTTCTGGTCAGGATGGCAGATTTAGTGAAGCAGGAGACCTTAGAGGATGGAACTACACGCTATGTGGAGAACCAGATTTATCTAAGACCTGGAAAAAAACCCTTTGTGCTCTCCCAGGATGATGTGAGCTATTATAGCTATATGGATGGCGATGGCTTCGCAACGAGAATTGTAATTGGCAAGGATGGAAAACCGACTTGCGAAATGTTACAGGAGAATGGGACTACTGTAATTGGAGCTTTTGACATTGTACCGATTCTGGATGCCTTTATTGAAGCACATCCGGATTTCTCTTATCAAGGTGCCAAAGGACTTTTGGCTTTGACCGGCTATGATGGTGTCCTTGGGTATCGAACCAATGATGAAACATCACCAACTTACGAAAAAGATAAAGAAGCGGCTGCGCAGGTGGCAAAGGTATTAAAGGAAGAAGGCTGGGAATTTGCCTCACATAGCTGGGGACATAAGAATATGACTACAATTTCTGTTGATACTTTAAAAAGAGATACGGAGAGATGGCTGAAAGAAGTCGAGCCATTGATTGGATCAACAGATATCTTAGTATTCCCTTTTGGAAATGATATTGAAAATACTATCGGTAAATATAGCAATGAAAAATATCAGTATCTGAAAAAGAAAGGGTTTAACATTTATGTAGGTGTGTACAAGGAACCCTGGATGCAGATTCACAAGGAATATGTCAGGATGAACCGAAGACCGCTGGATGGACAGGCCTTACTGCAATTTCCCGATCGGTTGAAGGATTTATTTGATGCAAAAGACATTATAGATCCGCAGCGCCCGGCAAGAAACTGGTAGGTTATGCGGATTGCACATACTTGAATTTTTAACTAGAATGAATACATACCAACCGTCACTGCGGTAAAAGGAGGTTTTTCATGAAAAAAAAGTTACTGTCAATCGGCGTTATTTTGCTGCTGCTTCTTATAGTAGCCTGCAATAAGACGAAGCAGAAGGATACGAATGAGATTACACAGGAGATGATATCACCTGCGGCACAAGAGAACGCGAATACACAGAAGAGTACGATGGCAGATGAAAAAGAAGCGTTTACGATTGAAAATTATTATCCTATGCTGGCTGATACAGAGTATGTTTATGAAGGTCAGGGAAATGAATATGCATCTTATCAACAAACGACAGATTTTCTGGATGCCGCAAATCAAAGAATTCAAACCCGAACGAATAATGGCGGAACAGAGACAGTACGGGTAATCGAAATAAAAAACGGGAAGCTGACGGTGATTAAAAAATTAGATGAATGCTACTATCGGGATAACTTTTTGACAGGTACAACCTCAGAGGAATCTCCCGAGGTTTTACTGATGGAACCCTTGGTGCAGGGAACAGAATGGACATTATCCGATGGAAGAAAACGATATATTTCGGGAGTGGATGTTCCGGTGACAACGCCCTCCGGTGATTATAAAGCAATCGAGGTAACGACAAAAAATGAGGATGGCGACACAAAGGATTATTATGCCCTTCAGGTTGGGTTGGTAAAAAGTGTGTTCCAGTCAAAAGACCTGGAGGTTACCTCCTCACTTAAGACAACCAATACGGAGCAAGCCTATACAAAGACAATTGATATTTATTACCCGGATATAGACGAGAAGCTCTACCCGGAACAAACTACTTTGACCTTCCATACGGGAGATGAAGCCAAAGACATCCTTCAAGCAGAAATCAGTAAGAAGGCATCGAAGGATTCCTATCTTCCACTGACAAGTAGGAATACGAAGATTAACAGTCTCTATTTATCCGAGGATGAAACCGTCATGGTAGACTTCTCCAAAGAGTTTGTCACTGATATGAATGCAGGTGCCGGATATGAGTTACTGATTTTACAGGGAATAACCAATACCCTGGGCAATTATTATCAGGTGCAGAATGTAATTATAACAGTAGATGGTAAACCATATGAATCAGGTCATATTATGATGGAGGAGGGAGAAGCCTTTCACGTCAATATGGAGAATGTAGTAAGTCAATAATAAAAGGGTCATGTATCAGTTTTTATAATTGTTGCATGACTCTTTTGTTATTAGAAGAAAAAACAAAAAGTCAATATACACATAGATTTTCATCTGCTCTATTCAGTATTTTATTGTAAGAATTGGACATATTAACTAGCGAATATTGATTATCTTAATTTGGAGGTTTTTATGTCTGAGCAAATATTAGAAAAACCCGTGGGACGTGTAAGCTACCATGATTCGGTAGAAGAGATGCTTCTAAGGATTAAAGAGGATGGCCTGTCGAGTGTATTTTCCAGATGGACAGAACAGGAAAAAATCAGATGCAGATATTGCTTGGCAGGTCTGAGCTGCTGGTTGTGTACCAATGGTCCCTGCCGGATTAATGAAAAGTCTGGAGCAGATAAAGGAGTCTGTGGTATCGGAAATGATGCGATGGCCATGCGTAATATGTTGATTCGTAACATTATGGGTGCGGCTACCTACGGGCATCATGCCTATGAGGCATTTCGTACTCTGAAAGCGACTGCCGAAGGAAAGACGCCATTTCAAATTAAGGATTATGATAAGTTGAAATGGATGTGTGAAAAGCTGGGTGTGAATACGAACCAGGCTGCCAATGCGATGGCGGCAGAGCTGGCGGATTTATTGGACCGGGAGATGAAGATTACACCGGACGGTGACAGTATTATGGTGGAAGCCTTTGCGCCTAAAGCAAGAAAGCAGATATGGAAGGACTTGCACCTCTATCCCTCCGGTATCCAGCATGAGGTTGAGAATAGCATAGCAAGCTGTCTGACGAATGTGGACGGTGATTATGTTTCCTTGGCAAAGAAGGCATTAAGGCTTGGAGTATCTACGATCTACACCGCTCAGATTGGTCTTGAGATGGTACAGGATATTTTATTTGGAACTCCAATGCCTCATGAGGTGAATGTGGATCTCGGTATCATGGATGGGGATTATGTTAATATTGCTTTTAACGGACATCAGCCCTGGATCGGAGTGGCCACCTTACAGAAGGCGAAGCTTCCGGAATATCAGCATAAGGCCATTCAGGCAGGGGCAAAGGGAATTCGAATTGTCGGCTCCATTGAGACCGGGCAGGAGCTGCTGCAGCGTTTCGAGGTGGATGATGTCTTTGTTGGACTGATGGGTAACTGGCTGTCATTAGAACCGTTTCTAGCCACGGGAACCGTGGATGCGCTGGTTATGGAAGAGAATTGTTCTCCTCCGGATATGGACATGTACGCTGAGAAGTATCAGGTGGCATTAGTCAGTGTAAGTACGATTATCGGAGTACCTGGAGTGGGTCATGCAATGCCCTATTACCCGGCAAAAGCAGAGGAAATGGCAGAGAAATGTATCGATATCGCAATTGATAACTTTAAAAAGCGCCATGGTAAAATCAAGCCTTTCGTACCAAAGCATATGACAAAGGCGATTGCCGGCTTCTCTACCGAAGCCGTAATGAAGGCAATCGGTAATGATCTGAGCGCTCTGGTGGATGTGATTGCGAAAGGTCAGATAAAGGGAGTCGTTGCCCTTGCAAACTGTTCGACCCTGCGAAATGGTCCTCAGGACTGGAATACGGTTAACCTGACGAAGCAGCTGATTGCAAAAGATATTCTGGTGGTTGCAGGCGGCTGTGGAAATCATGCTCTGGAGGTAGCCGGACTTTGTAATCTCGAGGCTGTCGAACAGGCAGGCGAAGGACTGAAGGGAGTGTGCAAGGCACTGGGAATCCCTCCGGTACTAAGCTTTGGCACTTGCACGGATACAGGGCGGATCTCCATGCTGGTTACGGCATTGGCAGATCATCTGGGCGTTGATATACCGGATCTTCCCATTGCTGTTACAGCACCGGAGTGGATGGAGCAGAAGGCTACAATCGATGGTCTGTTTGCCGTGGCTTATGGTGCATATACTCACTTATCACCGACGCCCTTTATCACAGGCGCACCAAATCTTGTCAAGCTGCTGACCGAAGACGTGGAAGGGCTAACCGGGGGCAAGATTGCCCTGGGAGATGACCCGATCCAAGTAGCGGAAGGGATAGAAGGGCATATTATTACAAAAAGAAGAAAATTAGGGTTGGCATAGCAGCCTAAAAACGTGAGTATATCCTTCGGGAGAGACTCACGTTTTTTTGACTGATTCAATGATTTATGAAAAAATTGCGTGATCGATTTGGAATGATGTTCACAATATTAGAAGCTGATTAAAATGCCTTAATCTACTTGCTTAGGAATGTCAGTGGTGTTATTATGAAATTAAAGACATGAAGATAAGAAAAGCAAATATAATCTACTGAGTATCTCATAGTTACAAAAGATTAGACAGCAATGGAGGTTCGTATGCTTAAACCATATAATATTCAATATACCAACGGAAATAGCCAGGATTTTATTCGCCTTTGCCAGCTGCTGGATGAAAGCCTCAATGAGCTTGTGGGCGGAGAAGAACAAAGAAAGGAATATAATCAGTATAATAAACTGGATCATATTCATGATGTTATCTTAATTTGTGAAAATGACACTCCTGTTGCCTGCGGAGCATTTAAATATTATGAAGAAGGAGTGGCTGAGGTTAAGCGTGTCTTCGTAAGAAAGGAATTTCGGGGACAGGGAATCTCCAAGTTAGTAATGCAGCAGCTTGAGGAGAAAGCCAGAGAGCAGGGATTCGACAGCCTGATTCTTGAAACCGGTAAACCACTGACAGCGGCAATTGGATTATATTCTTCCCTTGGATATCAGGTCATTGATAA
>JAEWMZ010000452.1 GCA_023392995.1 Bacillota bacterium | reverse complement strand
AGCTCCTGATTATTTTCCTCCAGCAGCAGCTTCGTACTGATTACAACTCCACGACCGGTAGCAGAAGCCCTTCCCTTGGAACCGCCCAGCTCCACCGGCTTACCGGTAACGACTCCGGGACAGGGCTTTCCCTTTAACATACTATAGGTATCAAGCACCCAGGCCATTGTTTGTGCGTTCGTGTTTACATCCGGAGCCGGAATATCAGAATCCGCTCCGATAATAGGCTCAATTGCATAGGTATATCTTCTGGTCAGACGACGTAGTTCCCTATGGGATAAAGTGCTTGGATCAACTTTAATTCCGCCTTTTGCACCACCGTAAGGTATATTTACCACAGAACACTTTAATGACATCCAGGCTGCCAGTGCCTTAATTTCATTCAGATTACAGTCCTGGTGATAACGAATCCCTCCCTTGAAGGGGCCGCGGATGTTAGAATGCTGAATTCGATAACCTTCAAAAACCTTCACTGTTCCATCATCCATTTCTACCGGCAGATATACCTTGGTTTCTCTTTGAGGATTCTTAATGATTTCAAACATATCCATGCTGATCTGCCCCACCTGCATGGCCTTCTCCATAACGGATACAACATTTTCATAGGGATCATAAATAACTGACATAATTCTCTCCTTTCAATCTACCTAATACTTAGGTAATTGCGAAACTCCATAACTGCGGCAATTTTTCATACAATTGATGTAGGTTCCTGAGCGAAACTTGCGCGGAATCAGCGTGTAACGAAGGAATTTATATCAATTGTATGAAAAATTTCATTAACTATATCGTTTCGCAATTGCCTATACCTAATGCTTTGAATTTTGCGAAATCCTGATTTATCAAATCTTAGAACGAATGCTAACATCTAGGTTCTGATGCCAGTTTATTGACAATGTAACGCTGCTTCACAAGGATCTGCTTTCTGATGTAATACGATTCTTCTTTGCAGTTTATGTGAATATCCTTACCAATAGAATTGTCCTTTTTTGATTCCTCAAGAGCTCACTTAATTCTTTATTATAAATATTCCTCAGAAATTCTTCTTGTATAAATCGGAAGTTCGTAACCAATTTCTTTTGAAAGAACACACTTAATTCGTACCATAAGCCTTGTTATAAGAGTGGATTATAATTAGTTCAAAAGAACAAAAGTGTGCTTCTCACACTATCGCGATAGTAAATCCTCCCAGACACTGCTTTTGTTCCGCGCGCGAAGCTGCGCATCCTCCCGGAGGGTTTTATTTCATAGGACGAACTTTCCTATGGAATAAAAATAGAGCCTCTCTACCCGTACTGGGAGAATAGACTCTATTTCTAGCTATTTATTTTGAAAAGAGTTTCGGACAACGGAATCCTTGTGTAAATATATCACCATTGTAACCATAACAACCATCGTGCCTGCAATTCGTTATATAGATACCGTTCGCTGCCTCTTTACGAATTCACTGATACATTTTTATCTCTTTGTAAGCACTTCCTGCTCATATTTCTGAACCTCTGCAAACCAGTCTTCCTTCTGCGGAACCTGATTTACTTCACAGAAGTAATTCCATACATCACCAACCGGATAGAGCTTTAACTCTTCCTGAAGCATCATAACCTCCGTTAAACGTCTGTCATTTTGCAGCTTTGCAAGATGTGCGCTTGGCTGTAATAATGCATTTAAAAGTGCCTTCTGTAAGTTTCTCATTCCGATTACCCAAGCTGCAATTCTGTTGATGCTGGCATCAAAATAGTCAAGGGAGATGAGTACACGATCTGCTCCGTTTCTGATGATTTCCTTAGCGATCTCTTTGGTCTCGTCATCAAATAATACCACGTGGTCACTATCCCAACGAACCGGTCTTGTTACATGAAGTGCAACCTTTTCAGAGAATAATAACATGGAGGAGATCTTATCCGATACTACTTCCGTTGGATGATAATGTCCGTTATCCAATAAGCAAAGGATATTATTCTTAGCAGCGTAATTCATATAGAACTCGTGGGAACCTACGGTATAGCTCTCTAAGCCGATTCCGAATACCTTGGATTCTACTGCTACGTATACCTTGCTCTTGTCATAGGAAACAGCAAGAATCTGATCCAGGGAATCCTTCAGTCTTGCACGAGGAGCGGTACGATCTGCAGGGATGTCCTTAAAACCATCTGGAATCCAGATGTTCATACAGCAAGGAATACCTAATTCGGTTGCAAAATATTCAGAAATTGCAAGGCATCTTTTTCCGTGCTCAATCCAGAATTTACGAATATCATCGTTTTCGCTGGATAAGGTTGCATCAGAAGCAAAGGGATGTGCGAAATAAGTAGGATTAAAGTCGATTCCAAGACCTCTTGCCTTCGCAAATTCAACCCACTTTTTAAAGTGCTTCGGCTCAAGCTGATTACGATCTACCTTTTCACCTGCTTCAAAGATGGCATAGCTGGCATGAAGATTAATTTTATGAACACCAGGGATAAGACTCAGTGCCTTATCAATATCTGCCATTAATTCTTCCGGATTGGAAGCTTTGCCCGGATAGTTGCCGGTTGCCTGGATACCGCCGGATAACTCGCCAACGCCTTCAAAGCCACCTACATCATCGCCCTGCCAGCAGTGCATAGCGATTGGAATACTCTGAAGCTTTTTGATTGCGGCGTCCGTATCAACACCAAGCTTTGCATATATTTCTTTTGCGGATTCATATCTTTGTAAGGTTGTCATATTATTTTCCTCCTAATTATATCTCTTGGTTATAGGCAATTGCGAAACAAAATAGTTTTGCAATTGTAAACACAGCAGATACGATTCCTTCACTCCAATGCTACCTTCGGGCTTACTTCCGCTCCGAAACAGTATCTGCTGTGTTTACAATATCTTCAGTTAGTGAGTTTCACAATTACCTAATATCTCTTGGTTATTATTAACTTCAATAGGCGCATCTTAACCGCTTATTGAATATGAGCACTTTGTTATCGATTTGCCCTGCGCCTTTGAAACATTAATACTTGTTAATATCAAAGGACTTACTTACACACGCACGTGCAGCTTGTAGATCCTTCAAATCCTGATTGCTGATCATCTGTGCAAGAATATTACCGATTGCAGTTGCCTCTCCGGGACCTGCATATACTGTTCTTCCCGTATAACGAGCCGTTAACATATTTAAATAATCTGCATTGGAGCCACCACCAACTACATGAATTTTATCAAATTTCTTGTTAGTTAATTCCTCCAGCTCATCAATGGTGTTCTTATAGCATTTTGCAAGACTGTTATAAATAACTGCCGCAACCTCTGCAATTCCATCCGGAACCGGCTGATTTGACTCAGCACATGCCTTTTTAACCTCTTCCGTCATATTTGCAGGTGCCAGGAAACGTCCGTCATTCGCATCAACAATCGAAGGAATTGTGACTTTAGATGCTTGATCACAAATTTCAGCATAGGATAAGCCTGCTCCAATCTCCTTTTTCACAGACTGGATCATCCACAGACCCATGATATTTTTCAAATAACGGAAGCGGTAGTCATAACCACCCTCGTTTGTTAAATTACACTCTTTGCTTCTTGGTGAGCAATCCGCATCCAACCGTTCGATTCCCATTAAGGACCAGGTACCAGAGCTGATATAAAGCGGAAACTCATCGTTTGACGGAACTGCCATAACAGCAGAGCCAGTGTCGTGTGTTGCAGGAAGCACCACCTTACAGTCAAAACCAACTTCCTCCTTGATTTCCTTTGTCAGACCACCAAGAACGGTTCCAGGAAGTGAGGTATCCGTGAATATTTTTCGCGGATAGCCTAGCAGATCAATCAGCTCATAATCCCAATTCTTCGTAACCGGATTTACTAACTGCCCTGTAGTAGCATTGGTATACTCATTGCTTTTTACACCGCTGAGCAGGAAGTGAAAATAATCAGGAACCATTAAAAAGCTTTCTGCTTTTTCCAAATGCTCCGGATGCTGTTCTTTTACCGCCATCAGCTGATAGATGGTGTTAAAGATTTGCTTCTGAATTCCAGTTCTGGCATAGAGGCTGTCCTCTGATATCCTCTGGTAAACCTTAGCATCCATTCCTTTGGTACGGCTGTCACGGTAAGCTACTGTATTGCCAATCACCTGATCCTGATTGTCCAGAAGAACAAAGTCAACTCCCCAGGTATCAACACCAACACTAACCGGTATCTTTCCCAGCTCCTTACACTTCTTCATGCCCAGCTTTATCTCAGTAAATAATCTGTCAAAATCCCAGCAAAATTCACCATTCTTTTCAGCAATACCATTTTCAAAGCGATGGATCTCTTCCATTACCAGCTTGCCATCCTCTAAATAACCCAGAATGTGACGGCCGCTGGACGCACCAATATCAACCGCCAAATAATAATTACTCATATATACCTCCTTTTTACCGAAAGAAGCTTTTAGGCAATTGCAAAAAATAATTTCAGTGAGTTTCGCAAGTACCTCGAAAGAAGCTTTTTGCTCCTTGCGAAACACCATAGTTTATTTATGTTTCGTTTCTCAATTGCCTGGAAAAAGCTTGAGGATAGGCTCATCCTAGTAAGTGTTCCTGCTCGAAGCTTCTTCCCGCTGTGAAGCCATCTGTCTCCACGCTTTTCTCATGCTACAATTATACATAAATCCAAAGCAAAAAAAAAGAACACCTTTTGTATAAAAAAGTGTCCTGATTTGCAATGTAAGAGAGGGTTATTGCTATCCCGTCTATTTTCCTCCAAACGAATTACGCGCCTGAGATAAGGCCGTTTTAACGTGAGCTTTACTGCCAAGGCAAGCTTGCGCGGGAACGAATACACTCCTTTAAGGCTTGCAATCTCTGTATTTTTTTGGAGAGAGATTGTATTTTTCAAAGAAGATTCGATGGAAGTAGCTTAGGTTATCATAACCCACGGCCAGACCGATCTCAGCCACGGTTAAATTGGTGGTCGTCAGTAAATACGCTGCCTGATTCAATCGTTTCGTCTGTAGTAAATCAGTAAAGGTCTTGCCTGTCAGCTTTTTTACCATTCGGCTTAACCAATACAAATCACAGTGCATCACTTCTGCCAGCTCGGATAATTTCCCATCTCTGTAATTCTCTTCAATGTAACGGAGCAGCCGGATTGCCAGTTCCTGTTCATATTGGTTCTTGCCTACGGATACTTTCTCCGTATAGTTCAGCAGCTGAAGGATCATCAGCCCCATTGTAACCTGGTTAATGCTTCGTACATTTTGCTGGTTGTTCATGA
The DNA here is from genome assembly GCA_023392995.1 of Bacillota bacterium. Classification (GTDB taxonomy): domain Bacteria; phylum Bacillota; class Clostridia; order Lachnospirales; family Lachnospiraceae; genus Mobilitalea. The sequence continues at coordinate 3,287 of JAEWMZ010000452.1, read as the reverse complement.
TCGTCCAGATTAAATTCTCCACCAAATTCTGAATGGGAAGCACATCTGCTACTTTAAAGTGGAGATAGCTCACCTTATCGTCCTCTCTTTTGAGACACCCTATTATAAATTCCCGAAGAAGATTCTCTTCTTCTCCTATCATTACCAGGGTGCGATCGAAAAATTCAGGAAGGATAATAAAATTCACTGCAATATCATCAATCCCAGCCGGCAGTATTTCCTGGGTAGCATTCTGATTTAAAAAGAGAAGTTCTCCCTCGTTCAGCTCCACATCCTCGCCATTGATTAAATGATGTGTCTGCCCCTGACACATATAGATCATTTCCACATAGTTATGCTTATGCTTAGGAAAATGGGCAAATCGTGTATGGGGGCGAACCTGAATCAGCTTTCCATGATCCAGGAGCTTTTTATTATCAATGATATTCGAGGAGGAGGTCATGTAAAGCGCTTTATTAATCTGCGTTTTTCCTTCCAGTATCTCCTCCTCTTCCCGTGTTATTACCTTTAGTTTATCTAATAATTCAGAGTTCATATAACAGCACCTTTGCCTTCAACAAAATATAACGGGTCTTCTCTGTCGATCAATCTTAATTCAGATAAAGTATACCATAGCATGCTACCCTTATGTCAAGGATACATCAAAGAGATCTCCGGCTTGCAATACTCATATATTCACTTAATATACTATAATTCTATCGTTAATTGCAAAACTCATTCATTGAAGCTATTTATACGCAACAAATATGTTTCGAAGCAGAAGCTAAGCCCGAAGGAAACACCCCCGCGAAGATATAGCATTCGTTGTGTATACAATTATAAAACTATACAATTTCGCAATCGCCTAGTTAACTCCATCTATTATTAGGGAACGAAAAGCAAAACAAGCGTATCACTTCCAAGAAGCAATACGCTTGTTTTCATACTTTACTGGCCGTTCGTAGTAACTATGATAGTGCTTTACTGTTTTACTACGGACTGCCCTTCAACCGCCTTTTTTATTTGCATAGTTTATTCGGCTACATTTACCTCAGCACGTTTTTTATCTCTGATGCGCAGCACAATATTACTTGTGTCCGCTAGTAATTTAATTTTATCACTTTGAAATTCCGGGATGTCACCAATGGTAAGTGTTGTTCCATTCCGAATATTTTCGAGATTGACGGTAACGGTATCAATCAAATGTTCCGGCTCAGCTGCGTGAGGAATTTGCATCTGCATCTGCTCCAAAACACCGGTCACTTTATCCTTATTGATAAGAACGATATCTGCAACACTATTGAAGATTTTATTCGCATCCAGCACTTGGAAACTAATATGAAGTACTTCATTTTTCAATCCGTCATAGTCGATCTCTTTGATTAGCGTAGGATAGGTTTCTGCCTCTACCTGAACATTTACCTTGCTTCCGTTGCGCTTGGTGCGTTTCAATTGCCCGATCGTCTTTTGATCAATCTGGATGGAAATCGATTCCTTCAAACTTGCGCCGCAAATAACAGCTGGTATTAATCCGGAACGTCTGAGTAGTTTCACCTTTGCATCCTGTTCGCGTTTCTGTGCTAAAATAGTATTCATCTTAATTTCCTCCTAATTTTAAATGGTATTTGTAAAAAAAAGGGCTTTTCATAGTACGCCAATAAGCGTATTACCAAAAGCCCTTCTAAAAGACGGTTCTTTTTATATTAACTTGTTCTTAGTATAGCAGGTTCCTTCCTGGAAAGCAAGGGTAATCAGTCGTTAAAAAGCAATCTCTTACAATTCTCTTACTTTCTGTTACAATTCCCCTCCGTCACGAGTCAGGAATCCTTTTACCACTTATGAATAACCTCCGGTTCTGCAAAGATCAAATCAAGCCTTTTCATAAACGGAATCACCGAACTAAAATCCGCCGCCCTGTGGTCAAATGCCAGGCACATAGGGAGTATTTTTCTCACCCCAATTTCTTTCTTTCCAGCTTCCAGCTGGTATACCCCGGGTCTCTCTTGTACGGAGCCAATCCCTACGGCAAAAACTTGGGGCGGTATAATTTCCAGAAGTGCAAAGCTGCCTTTTTGCTCTTTATACAAAGAACCTACATTTGAAACTGTGACAGTCCCGGAAACAACATCCTTTTCGATTAAGCGCTCCGAGTCCGGAATGCTATAATAATCCTCCTTTTCTTTGCCTCCCAGCCCTTTTACCCGGTATCTGGTAATTTTTGAAGCAACAATTCTGTGGATAATACTCAAATGAAACCGCTTTAGCTCTTGAACCGTATCAGCAAACGCCAGCTTATAAAACAGCTCATCCACATCCGTCTTCTCAATTTTTTTAGACAAAGCAGCCATATAATCCGTTATATCATTTAAAGACAGCGTCTCCGCCTTTGGGATTGTCAATGTGATCATTCTTCCATCGGGTAAAAGCCAGGGCATTGATATATTAATGTTTTCCAGAATATGTACCAGCCCTTCACTTTTCATATGATTGTATTCAATGAAGGCATTCAAATCCGGTGCTGCCAGCAATCCCTCAACAATAACCTTTAGCAGGAGTGTATTAAAGGTAAGCTTCTTTCCCAGCTTCTTTTTCTTCCCGGCAAGCTTTTTGAACTCTTCATAGAGCTGTGTTATATCCGGCTCATAAATATAGGACACGTGGGGAATGTTTTGCCAGGAAGCTGAGGTCATATGGGATACCGCTCTTCTTTGCAAATCAAACCTTACTGTCTTGCTTATTTTGATCTCTTTGTTTGTCAAATAATCACTCCTGGATCAAAGGGGTTGTCGCAACCTGCGGCTATAGAGATTGTTCCGCCGATGTAGTTTATGACAACTCCTTACAATCAATAGTATTCCCTTTATAGTATGCAATATCACGAATCAAGTGTATCCCTGGTTCCTTGTTAATCAAATGAAATACTACAGTTTGTTCCCTCACGGCTAACCCAGCTGGCTGTTGTATATTTCAACTTTGGGAAAACTTTAGGGCAAGAGAAAAGCCATAGGACTTAAAATCCTACGGCTTTTCTTAAAACTAAAAACATCCTTATTGACACGGGGCTTTCATCTTCATATCTATTCATGTCAATGCTTAATGCCTATTATCCTATTATGGTATGTAGATCGGTATCGGATCCGCACAACAAATGGCACTTATTTATACTAGCATGTTAATTAGTGATTATCCTGCTTTTCTCATTAAAAGTACTTTCTTTGCTGTTTCAGCTGCTGTTGCTGCATCCGGTGTATAATAATCAGCTCCGATTTGATCGGAAAAGATCTGATTCACAGGTGCACCGCCAACCA
>JAEWMZ010000446.1 GCA_023392995.1 Bacillota bacterium | reverse complement strand
CTTCGTATTTTTGATGCAGTAAATGATCCAATTATGGGATTTTTAGTGGACAATACTCGCTCGCGCTATGGAAAGTTTAAGCCGTGGATTGTGATAGGAGGTTTTTTTGGAGGAATTCTCACAATTTTATTATTCTTCGATTTTGGTTTGCGGGGAGCTGGGTATGTAACTATGTTTGTTGTTATCTATCTTCTCTGGGATTTTATCTATGGCGCTAATGATATTGCTTATTGGTCAATGCTTCCTTCCTTGACACTGGATCAAAAGGAGCGGGAGAGAACTGGTTCCTTTGCCAGAATATGTGCAAACATCGGACTTTTTGCAACGGTAGTTGGTATATTGCCTGTAACGAAAGCTCTGGGAGGAGATACAAGAGCCTGGCAACTTACAGCGATTGGGATTGTATTAATTACTTGGACATTTCTTCTGTTTACGGTATTTGGAGTGAAAGAGGATAAAACAATTCATGTAAGACAGGATTCTACCTCCTTAAAGGAGATGTTTCACATCTTATTCGCGAATGATCAATTGTTTTTTACAGCCATATCAATGGGGTTATTTATGATAGGATACTGTACTACCACTGCTTTTGGGGTTTATTACTTTAAATATGCTTTTAGAAATGAGGGAATGTACTCGGTATTTGCTGCAATCCTGGGGATATCACAGTTATTAGCCTTATCGGTATTTCCTTTGTTCTCGAAGAAATTCGACAGGAAAAGGTTGTATGTGTGTTCAACAATTACAGTAGTAATGGGGTATCTGGTTTTCTTCCTTTCACCAATGAATATGCTGTTCATTGGCATCGCCGGAATCCTTATTTTTTCAGCAGAAGCCTTTATTCAGCTGCTGATGCTGATGTTCCTGACCGATACGGTAGAGTATGGACAGTGGAAGCTGGGTCGCCGTAACGAAAGTATTACCTTTTCGGTTCAGCCGTTTATCAATAAGATTGGAGGAGCAATTGCAAATGGGATTGTTGGTGTAACCTTGATCCTTTCTGGAATCAATGCTGCCTCCGCACCGGAGGAGGTTACCTCTTTTGGACTGCTCATTATGAAATTGGCAATGTTGATTTTGCCCCTGATTTTTATTGTTGCAGGCTATCTGATTTATGATAAGAAATTTAAGCTGGATCGGCAGATGTATGAGGGAATAATATCTGATTTGGCTGCCCGTGGTGAAATAAAGAAAGAACAGGAGTAAGACGGCGCTATGTTGACAAAGAATAGTCGAATAAAAGAAGTGTATGCTAATCCAATTGGACGAGATATTATAGATCGTGTGCTTTTACAAATGAATATCAGTAAAAAGGTAGTAACAAATCCGGTCATAGGAAATCTGAGGCTAAAGACCTTACCGGGACTTTTGAAAAACCAGTTGGATGACGGTTTTATTGATACTTTACTAACCCTTTTAAACACAGAGCAGGAAGCAGTAAAGTCCGAGGATGTACAGATTCAAAAGGCTTGGTGGAAGGAAGCGATCTTTTACCAGATATATCCGAGAAGCTTCAAAGATAGCAATGGAGATGGTATAGGGGATCTTCAGGGCATAATTAGCAAATTGGATTATTTAAAGGAACTAGGGATAGATGCTATCTGGCTTTCCCCAATTTATGATTCGCCTAATGATGATAATGGCTACGATATCAGAGATTATAATAATATTATGGCTGAGTTTGGAACTATGGAGGACTTTGACCAGTTATTAATGGAGATCCATGATCGTGGTATGCGCCTAATTATGGATCTGGTAGTTAACCATACCTCAGACGAACATGAATGGTATCAGAAGGCAGTACATGAGCCGGATTCCAAGTACGGAGATTATTATATCTTTAGAGAGCAGCCGAACAACTGGACATCATTTTTTAGCGGCAGTGCCTGGAATTACTTAGAGGAACGCGAGCAATATGCATTACATTTATTCTCCAAGAAGCAGATGGATTTAAACTGGGAAAATGAGACCCTGCGTCAGGAAATACATGAGATGGTAACCTGGTGGCTGAAAAAAGGAGTGGATGGATTCCGGCTGGATGTCATAAATTATATATCCAAGCGCAGCGGGTTACCCGATGGGAATGAAGGAATAGGCAAGCTTATGGGGTATTATGGGGTGGAACATTATTTCTATGGCCCCCGCCTTCATGAATATCTAAGGGAAATGAAAGAAAAGGTTTTTATTCCCTATAAGGCTTTTTCGGTTGGAGAAACACCTGGAACAGGAATGGAAATGAGCAAGCTACTAACCGCAGATTATCGAAACGAGCTGGATATGGTATTCTCCTTTGACCATCTGGAAACTCCAGGACATACCCGTTTTGATGATTATCAGTACGACTTGAATTATCTGAAAAGCTCTATGATTCATTGGATGGAGAACTACAGTAACCATTGCCAGCCCTCTCTGTTCTATGAGAATCATGATAATCCACGTATGATTTCGAAAGTAAATCAAGACCCGCAGTATCGAAATGCTTTGGGCAAGCTTTTGGCAGTCATCCAGCTTACCTTAAGAGGGACACCTTTTATTTATCAGGGGCAGGAGCTTGGAATGATCAATCAAAAATTTAGCACAATAGGAGAGCTTCGTGATGTGGAATCCTTGAACCTGTATGAGGAGTTATGCAAGACTATGGAGAGGGAACAGGCATTTGATAAAGTGTTAGCTGGTTCAAGAGACCATGCCAGAACGCCGATGCAATGGAGTCGCCAGCAGTATGCAGGCTTTTCCAGCGTAGAGCCGTGGATTAGAATGGATGAGGATTACAAGCTCTGTAATGTTGAGGCACAGCTTCAAGATGAGAACTCCATGTTGCGGTTTTATCAGAACTTGATTAAACTGCGAAAGGAGCATGGGGTCATCTGCTATGGTGATGTAATATTTGCTGATCCTAAGGAAAAGGATTTATTCACTTATTACCGTAAGGATGAAGCAGAGACATTGTATATGGAGATAAATTTGAGTGAAAATAAGAAGAAACGAAAAAAGCATCCGAAGGGAACGCGCTTGTTATCCAATTATCCAGAGGAACCGATGGAATTTCTACTCCCTTATGAGTCTTGTATATGGAAGATTATTTCATAATTTCAGCAGTTATTTTTCGATAATAGCGAATTCTATTTGAAAAAGAAAATAAGAATTTGGTGAATGATTATCATTTTATAGCTTCTGATTTGGTTTTTCATGTAGAAAAACCAAATCAGAAGCTATAAAATTTTATGGGTTAGCTACATAAAAGCGCAAAGTCCATATAAAAAAATGGATTTTGCGCTTCGAAATTTTAATTACTTTAAAAATTAGAGCTTTTTATACGTTTAGTCAATATTAAAATACGAACCTTTATTGAAATACGAAGCCATTTCAATACATCATTCCATATTATTATACTAATTCATTCTAATACTTCAATCCAAATCCCACCGGGAACATGACCTGCTCAGTGCGAATGTCTTCAACCTTTG
>JAEWMZ010000401.1 GCA_023392995.1 Bacillota bacterium | reverse complement strand
TATAATGAAAAAGTACTTAAGGACGGGATCTTAGCTCAGCTGGGAGAGCATCTGCCTTACAAGCAGAGGGTCATAGGTTCGAGCCCTATAGGTCCCATTTAAAGTATTTGGCGAAGTAGCTCAGTTGGCGAGAGCACGCGGTTCATACCCGCGGTGTCGGCGGTTCAAATCCGTCCTTCGCTATTATAGAACAGCAATAATCTTTGGATTATTGTTGTTTTTTTGTTATATTAATTGTAAAATGATGATTGAGACCCAATACGATGTTCGTCTGGATTGGAGTAATTCCGTATCAGATAGCGGTAAGGCTTGGGGAGGATCATAGAATGCTCAAAATGTTACTATAGTAATTAGTTCATGAGATAGGAGGATGAATAACATGAGAATTGGATCAGGTTATGATGTTCATAAATTGGTTGAAGATAGAGAGCTTATTCTGGGAGGTGTTAAGGTGCCTTATGAAAAAGGGCTATTAGGCCACTCGGATGCGGATGTATTGGTGCATGCGATTATGGATGCTCTTTTGGGAGCGGCGGCACTTGGTGACATAGGAAGACATTTTCCGGATACGGATCCTGCGTATAAAGGAGCATCAAGTATTGAGCTGTTAAAAAAAGTGAAATTACTAATTGAAGATAAGCTCTATTTGATCGAAAATATTGATGCTACAGTGATTGCCCAGAAACCGAAGCTGGCACCCTACATTCCGCAGATTCGAAAGAATATTGCCGATGCCTTGGAGCTTGAGGAAGACAGGGTTAATATTAAGGCTACCACAGAGGAGGGGCTTGGCTTTACCGGTGAGGGGCTTGGTATTTCATCCAATGCCGTATGCCTGCTGGAGTCCATGCGTAATTATCAGGTAGATGTAACACCGAGTAACCGTTCGGAATTAGGCTGCAGCGGCTGCCAGGGTTGCTCAAAGCGGTAAGGATAGAGATTGGTTGTTGGTCGTTAAAGAAGGGTTAAAGAAATAAAAAGTTAATGTTGACAAAATATTTATCCTTGCATACAATAAGTATACGAAACATGAAGCAATTATTTGATAAATAAAAAGCGATGAACGGAAAAGTAGCTCGTAACTTAGTAACAGAGATGGAATGCCACCGGCTGAAAGCATTCCTTATGACGGGAATGAGGGAAGTGCATCCGGGAGCTTGTTTGGTGAGCTGATTTTTTAGTTAGCCAGACACGGTAACAACCGTTATCTGTATAAGTGGTATACTGAAACAATCAATATCAGTATACAAGTAGAGTGGAACCGCGCATAGTAACGCCTCTATCATGATAGAGGCGTATTTTTTATGCAATAATTTGTAGATAAGCTAGACGTGTCTGAAAACTCATTGTACTGCTCTGAACGTCCCACTTTGTGGTAGCCTGTACTGCAATTTAGGTAACGTAGCACAACTACGTCCCTTAAAATCGCGCCTTGGCTTCCACAAAGTGAAGCATTCAGCTCTGCACATGCAGTTTACAGACACCCCCTAGGAGAAGTTGTCTGTAATGCCGTCAAAAGATACTGCCTTCACAGTACGATACGATGATAGGAACTGGAATTGGAGTCCTAAATGCGACTATATAAATTAAACGCATGCAAAATGTTAGGAGGATTAAAAAATGGGGATGATAAAATATATCAAGGAAGAAATAGAAATAATTAAAGACCGAGATCCTGCCATAAAAACTCCACTTGAGGTGTTATTGTATCCAAGCTTTAAGGCAATTGTGAGGTATCGTATTGCTCACTGGCTATTTGTCAGAAAGCATTATTTTCTGGCCAGATGGTATTCACAGAGAACGGTTCGAAAAACAGGGATTGAGATTCATCCCGGAGCAACCATTGGAAAAGGTCTATTTATTGATCATGGGCACGGTGTGGTAATCGGTGAAACAGCAATTGTCGGTGATAATGTTACCTTATATCAGGGAGTTACGTTGGGAGGTACCGGCAAAGAAAGCGGCAAGCGTCATCCGACGGTAGGAAATAATGTTATGATTAGTGCAGGTGCAAAGGTGTTGGGTTCCTTTACGATTGGTGAGAATTCCAAGATTGGAGCAGGCTCTGTCGTACTTCAGGAGGTACCGCCAAATTCAACGGTGGTCGGAGTTCCGGGACGTGTCGTAAAGCAAAATGATATGAAGGTACCAAGAGAAGAGCTGGATCAAATTCATTTGCCTGATCCGATTCAAAAGGAATTGGATTTGCTGAGAAATGAGAATATTACCATGGAAGACGAGATTAAAAATCTCTACGAAAGAATTGAAGCACTGGAAAATAAGATTAAATAATGATATTATAACAAATAATGATAAAAATAAAAGAACACAAAAACCATGCCGTTTGGGCAAATTGGAGGATTTAGATGAAAATTTACAATACGTTAACGCAAAAAAAAGAGGAATTTGTCCCCTTGGAGGAAGGAAAGGTTCGCATGTATGTCTGCGGGCCGACCGTATATAATTATATCCATATAGGAAATGCAAGACCTGCTATCCTCTTTGATACTTTAAGAAGGTATCTGGAATACCGCGGCTATCAAGTGAATTACGTATCCAATTTTACTGATGTGGATGATAAGATTATCAAAAAGGCCAATGAAGAAGGCGTATCAGCCTCTGAAATATCAGAACGTTATATAGCAGAATTCCGTAAGGATATGGATGCATTAAACGTTCTTGAGGCTACAGTGCATCCCAAGGCTACCCAAGAGATCGATGGAATGATTGAGATGATCGGTGATTTGGTTAAAAAAGGTCATGCTTATGAAAAGAATGGTACGGTATACTTTAGAACCAGAAGCTTTCAGGATTACGGTAAGCTGTCCAAAAAGAAGATTGATGATCTGGAAGCCGGAATCCGTATTGCGGTAAGCGAAGAGAAGGAAGATCCAATGGATTTCGTGCTCTGGAAACCGAAGAAAGAGGGGGAACCCTCCTGGCCGTCACCCTGGAGTGACGGACGTCCGGGCTGGCATATTGAGTGCTCTGTCATGAGCAGAAAATATCTGGGTGAGCAAATCGATATTCATGCGGGAGGAGAAGATCTGGTTTTCCCTCACCATGAGAATGAGATCGCTCAGAGTGAAGCGGCGAATGGAAAAGAATTCGCCAAGTATTGGATGCACAATGCTTTCTTGAACATAGACAATAAGAAAATGTCGAAGTCTGCCGGGAACTTTTTCACTGTACGCGAAATCTGTGAGCAGTTCGAGCCCCAGGTAATCCGCTTCTTCATGCTGAATTCACACTATCGCAGTCCGCTGAACTTTAGCAGAGATTTAGTGGAATCTGCAAAGATATCACTGAATCGTATTCTGACGGCAATTGCTACATTGGAGCATTTGCTGGGCAGCGGAGCTTTAGAGAGAGAAGGAATCTCTTCTGAGGAGCAGTTGATCTTAACAGAAGCAGAAGCTTTGAATACGAAATTTATTGATGCAATGGAGGATGATTTTAATACAGCAGATGCCATTGCTGCAATTTTTGAGCTGGTGAAGCTGGCGAATACCAATTGCAATGCAAGCAGCAGTAAGGAGCTGGTTCAAAAGCTGCAAGAGCGTTTGATCAACCTATGTTCGATTCTTGGACTTGAAACAAAGAAAGAGGAGGAGCTACTGGACGAAGAGATTGAGAAGCTCATCGAAGAGCGTCAGGCAGCCCGTAAGAATAAGGATTTTGCCAGATCAGATGAAATCCGTAATCTATTATTGGAAAAGGGAATCATATTAGAGGATACCAGAGAGGGCGTAAGATGGAAGAGGAGTTAAGGAACAAAG
>JAEWMZ010000220.1 GCA_023392995.1 Bacillota bacterium | reverse complement strand
TCGTTACTGTCAAGCATCCTGTTATCTTTACTGTTTTTGTGGTGTATCCATACGAATCAGTCACGAATGACCTTCTATACCGATACGGTTCGTGATGTCTTTCGACATCAATGAAAATCTATTTTTGAATCTCATGTGAAGATTCATTTTTTTAGAATTTTCAGGGTTGTTTTACTGTTCAATTATCAAGGTTCATATTGCTTGCATCCCTTATTTTTCAAGGCTTGCAGGCTTTTGTTTTTCGCTGGCCTCACGACTCAGCTTTGATATCTTATCATGCATTCTCTTGTTTGTCAACTACTTTTTTAAACTTTTTTCAACTTATTTTTTCTGTTGATTTTCATTTGGAAAAGTAGAACGGAGAAAGAGGGATTTGAACCCTCGCGCCGCTATTAACGACCTACTCCCTTTCCAGGGGAGCCCCTTCAGCCTCTTGGGTATTTCTCCATAAGGATGTTGCTATTTCTTTTATAAAGTTAATTATCAGTTCTACTGCTTGTCCGTTCTTAAGACGCAATATCTTGACACAATAACTTGAAACGGAGAGAGTGGGATTCGAACCCACGGTTCCTTTCAGAATCACTGGTTTTCAAGACCAGCCCCTTAAGCCGCTCGGGCATCTCTCCAAATGTTGCTTTGCTAGTATAGCATCTAAAAAAGAGTATGTCAAGAGGTTTTCTGCTGATTTTATAAGAATTGTTGCTTTTTTTTATCAGATTAACACAATAGCTGCTTTATAATTCCCTTAGCTAATAAAAAATCCTCTGGTGTCGTAAGTTTAATATTATTATAATCACCCATAATCATCTTTACCGGAAGCTTGCAATAAGCCTCATACACCATTGCATCATCGGTAATCCCAAGCCTATCCCGATTTGCCTCCTGCCAAAACAAATCATAAGCTTTTCGAATGGCATTATACTCAAAAGCTTGCGGCGTTTGCGCCGCCCAAAGTATATTCCGGTTTGGTGTTGCTGTTATTATACCATCGGAGTCAATCACCTTGATGGTTTCTTTCACAGGGGTTCCAATTAGACAAGCTTTATTTAGTATAACCTGTCCCATAATTGTTTTAATCATTTCTTTTGATATAAATGGTCTTGCCCCATCATGAATTAAGACATAATCCGTCCTAACTGTCTTCCTCAAGGCATTATAAACAGAATCATACCGCTCCTTACCGCCTCCGATTACCTCGGTAACTTTATGAAAACCATACCGTTCCACTATGTTTGTCGTGCAATACTCTACCTGATCTTCCCCTGTAACAAGGATAATCTGATCAATATCACTATCTTCAAATACCTTTAAGGAATAATAAAGGACTGGTTTATCCTGAAGCATTAGGAATTGCTTGGCTACCTCCGACCCCATTCTTTTTCCTTGACCGGCAGCCAGAATTATCCCAGTGAATCTATTTTTCATAAATAATACTACCTCTCACCAATTTTTAAATTTGGCACTGCGTTCAAATCCAGTCCTGCCCGGGCTCCTTTTTTATACTCATAGTAAGCAGCTGCACCAATCATTGCCGCGTTATCCGTACAAAAGATCGGTGAGGGATGATAAAACTCGAGCTCCTTCTCCTTACATGCTGCTGCCATTCTCGCTCTTAAATGTGAGTTTGAAGCGACACCTCCAGCCAAAGCAACTTTCTTCATTCCAAAATCCTTCGCTGCAAGCAATGTCTTCGTCACTAATACATCAATTACTGCCTCCTGAAAAGAAGCTGCGATATCCCCAGGATTAATCTCTTCCTTTTTCATTTCACAGGAATTAATATGATTTAATACGGCTGATTTTAAACCACTGAAACTAAAGTCATAAGGTGCGCCTTCAATCTGCGCTCTCGGGAAAATAATTGCTTTACTATTACCTTCTTTAGAAAGCTTATCAATCTTTGGTCCTCCTGGATAACCTAAACCAATGGCACGAGCAACCTTGTCAAAAGCCTCTCCGGCCGCGTCATCTCTCGTTCTTCCAACGATCTCATAAACGCCATACTCCTTCACCAGCACTAAATGTGTGTGTCCCCCCGAAACAATCAGACATAAAAATGGCGGTTCCAGTTCTTTGTTTTCAATATAATTTGCCGATACATGCCCTTCAATATGATGTACACCTACCAGCGGCTTATTCTTTGCAAAGCTGATTGCCTTTGCCTGGGCAACTCCTACCAGCAAAGCACCTACTAATCCCGGACCATAGGTTACACCAATGGCATCTACATCCTCTAAGGTTACTTTTGCCTCTGTAAGAGCTTCTTCAATTACTTGATTTATTTTCTCAATGTGTTTTCTTGATGCAATCTCAGGTACAACACCCCCATAGAGCTTATGAAGCTCGATCTGAGATGATATTATGTTTGATAATACCTCCCTGCCATTTCTGACTACCGCTGCAGCAGTCTCATCGCAGGAGGTTTCGATTGCCAATATTAATGTATCCTTCGTCAAAATCATATCCTCCATAGCCATCCGCAGGCTTTTATTCGTCCTTCGATTCATATTCCCAGCCGAGAATTTTCCATTTCTTTTCCTGATCCTGACGTAACAATACCTTCCAGGTCTCTGTAAACTTCCCATTCTCTTGTATGGTATAGGAAATATAATTAACGGCATATTTTACACCGTCCACTTCCTTTTCCTGATCCTGCTCTTCCTTTACCAGTAGATAATTTGTAATTCTGCGATCTGCTTTCTTCCACTGGGCAATGTCCGTTTTCAGATTAAGTAAATAAGCTTCCTGCGGATTATTATCCAAAAATTCTTTATCATATAGTCCACGTATCTTGAGTGCAAGAGGTTCTATCTCTTTTTCTTCTGGATCATCATAGAGTGCCTTCATTATTCTAGCAAATAATTTAACCGTTTCCTTTGGAGTCTGAGGATAATTCTCTTCGAAATCATAAGCTAATATTTGCTCTGTTTCCGTCATGTCTTGCTCCTCAGTCTCCTTGGAAGGATGGTTCACAAAATAGTAATAAAACGTAAGTATAACAATTGCAATTAGGGCGATTACGCCAATAACAGATCCTACTTTTTGATTTTTTCGTTTCATTCTATTACCTCCCGACTTACCTTCTATTCATCCTTATCAAACTCCAGGGTTATACTTTTTCTGTCTTTTCCAGGCTTTATATTATGAAAAATGCGTTTTGCTTCTCCAATGTAGTCCTCCGGGCGGATTAAGGACGGGCTATAGTGAGTTAGCCATAATTCCCTCACCTGAGCTGTCTTTGCCAACTTAGCCGCCTCACAAAAGGTCATGTGTTTGTATTCTCTTGCCTTTGTGTCCTTCTCATTCTCACCATACATTCCTTCACAGATGAATAAATCCGACCCCTCTGCGTTGTCAGCAATGGCTTTGACGGGTCTTGAATCAGTGCAATAAGTAAGCTTAATACCCCGTCGCTCCGGTCCGATTACCATATCCGGTGTATAGACCACATCCCCTTCTGAAACAGTATCACCCTTTTGCAGGCGGTTCCAATATTTTTGTGGAATCTGATTTTCCATCGCCTGTTCAACGAAGAATCTTCCTCCTCTTCGAATCTTCAGGCTATAGCCATAGCAAATTACATTATGCTTTACTTGAAATGCTTTTATCACATAACCATTCAACTCAAAGCTTTCTTCCGGCTGGGTAAGCTCTATAAAATTTAAAGAAAATGGCAGTTCCGGTGCTATCACTCGCAAGGCATTCACTACCCGCTCCAACCCCTTTGGACCAATCAAGGTCACTGGCTCTGTTCTATCTGAATTTCCCATAGAAAGCAGGAGCCCCGGAAGGCCGCTGATATGATCTCCATGATAATGAGTAAAACATATAATATCTATTGAATGGACACTCCAACCCTTTTCTCTAATCGCGATCTGAGTTCCTTCTCCACAGTCGATTAATAAACTGCTTCCATTATATCTGGTCATCAAAGCGGTCAGCCATCTGCCCGGCAGAGGCATCATACCACTTGTTCCCAACAAACAAACATCTAACATTTTCTTTCCATGCCTTTCTAACTTCTATTCATACACATTTTACCATAGTTTTCACTATTTTATAAGCATGTACCATGTTATTTTATCAATCTTTCCTATGTTTTGTCCAGATAATTGTATTTTTATATTTGCACTTCCTTCATGGATGAGATAGAGCCAAGTCCTCCTACTGAATTTTAAGTAAATAAAAAAGCCTTTGCATATGCTTCCTTCTCCTGCCGCAAAAGGCCAGTCCCCTTTCTGCGGCTGAATCGCATAATACAAAAGCTTTGGTTTTCATACTAACAGACACTCGACCCTTAGGTCGCGTGGTGCTGGATGTGAAATTCTTTACATTTCACAATATTATAATACTTCCAGCTTCTTATTCACCTGAACCGGAATTTTAAACTGAGCTGTTATCTGATCATAACATTCCTCGCAAAGATTGAAATGATGCACTTCCATATCACGCTTGGAAAAATAGCCCCATTCCTTTGTTGCCTCAAAAGCATCCTCTTTCATGATGCCGTTCTCAATCGTAATCATCTTCCCGCAGGAATTACAACAGATTGGTTGCATTTCCTTTTTTTTAATGACAAGTGACGCTCCTTGCTGTTTTGTTCTTTCCATATTCGCTGCCCTTTTCACGATTTTCCCCTCCTGCTTGTGCACTCATCGCTGTTAGTTCTATTATAATCCGAAACAGCTTGTTTTTATAGTGGGAATTGCTGTATAGGTTTCAACCACATAATGACAGCAGATTCTCTGGGTTTCGTATAAAAGTCCTTGCGTATGCCCGCTCTTACAAAGCCAAGAGCTTCATACAGTCGTATAGCCGGTTCGTTCGAAAGGCGCACTTCCAGGGTCATTGAGGTGATCCCCCTACTCAGCGCATCCTCCAGGAGTGCTTTGAGCATCTCGTGCCCGATATAATGTCTGCGATATTCCTTTTTGACAGCCACATTGTAAATATAGCCTTCCTCACAGATACCCCAATAACCGCAATAGCCTGCTATCTTACCTTCAATCTCTACTGCCAGATAGGTATTGTTTGCTTCCTTCATGGAATTACTAAAGTCTTCTTTACTCCAGGGGTCAGAAAATGTTTCCTGCTCAATCACACATATCTCGTGCAAATCTTCTTCCGTCATTTTACGGATTAACATAGACTCCTCCTCACTCCCTCTCCTTTAGTCAGCTTCAAAACAATATCACTGTTGAATTTAAATTTCTCAATTACTGCTTTTTATTACTGCTTTTTATCACTGCTCTACCACTGCTTCTCTATTATTACGTCTCTACAACTTCTTTTCTATTACAGCTTTTCGCGCTCAGCACGTTCTCTCTCTGCCTGTGAAAGCCTTAAATATACCGGTTCATGGGCGGCCGCGGTTTCCAATCGATTCTGCTTATAGTAGGTAATCCCTAAAGCTCCGATGGCTCCAGCCCTCTGTCTGCTAAGATGGATCGGCGCAAAGCTATATGACACCTCGCATTTTTCTTCAATTACACTTCGGTAGCTTTCAGTTCCGTCTCCCAGAAAAATCACCTCCCGCCCTAATTCATTCAGTTCCTGAAGCAGTTCCTCAATTCCCATAGCTGTTTGAGGCTTCAAAACCTTTAGCTCCGATTGTTGGAATTCATACAGACCTGTATATACCTGGCTCCGTCTGGCATCCATCATCGGGCAGATGAGTTGATTCGTCCCGAAAAGATTATAAGCTAGTCCCTCCAAAGTCGGGATAGCAACAATCGGTTTGCTCAGTGCCAAGCCTAAACCCTTTGCCGTTGCCGAACCAATGCGTAGTCCGGTAAAGGAACCGGGTCCAGCTGCCACAGCAATGGCATCCACTTCTTCCAGATTAAGCTCCAGCATTTTTATAATCTCATTCAGCATTGGTAATAAGGTCTGTGAGTGCGTTTTCTTGAAATTCACGGTATATTCCGCCAGCATCGCCTCTTCAGATACAATTGCTACGGTGGCAACTAATCCTGAGCTGTCAATCACTAATAATTTCATAGGTCAGCTCCCCCTTCCAATACAATTTCTCTATAGTCGAACCCTTTTTGCAAATTCTTTTGAATCGTAATTCTCTTTCTCTCCTCTGGAAGAAGTTCATCGATCAGCTCTGCCCACTCAACGAGGCACACCCCTTCTCCGTAAAAATAATCCTCATATCCAATCTCTTCCATCTCGTCGATATCCGCAATACGGTACACATCAAAATGATAGAAGGGCATTTTTGTACCTTCATATACCTGTACAATTGTGAATGTTGGGCTATTCACTGCTTCTGAGATACCCAGTCCTTTTGCAAAGCCTTGGGTAAATACCGTTTTTCCAACTCCTAAATCTCCACTAAGGCAGTATATCTCACCCTTCCTGGCATTTTCGCCCAGGCGAACTCCAAATTGATAGGTATCTTCTGCACTATAACTTTCTATTATCATAGGAAACCTCGTATATTAACTTTATTATTTATTTCTTGGTACAATTATTAATTGTACCTTTGGGCTTGTACTCATCGTAACAGCATATAACTTTGGCTGCTTTGTTCTGCGGCTCTTACTGCTACTATGTCCATACGTTTTTACATTTTTATAATCTTACATTCTTATGTTCTTATATTCTTACGTTCTTACGTTCTTACGTTCTTACGTTCTTACGCGCATATTATAGCAGATGTCCGTAAAAAAAGATAGAGCTTCTTTGAAGGTGCCCACGCCTTCATTGAAGCTCTACTTTAAATCAATATTGCATAACTACGATACGACAAAGCCTTATTTATGAAAACCTTTGATAATAGGGCTTACCTGCTTATAAAGAAGAATTGTTACTACCGAGACCAGTACACCCTTCAATAAATTAAACGGTGCAACTGCCATAAAGACAAATCCGGTTAGGCTTGTAATATTAGGGTTCACCGCGGTTCCCATTGCTACCAGAGCATTAATTGGCATATGATACATGGTTGCGTATACCGGTAACAGCAGGTATGCATTTAACAAACAGCCTGCTATTACAAAGCATATGGTTCCCACTACAAGGCCTGCGATTGCTGACTTTTTCGTCTTAGTCCTTAAATAAATCAATGAAGCTGGTATCACTAAAGAACATCCTAATATAAAGTTTGCCAGTTCCCCAACGAATGCACTATCACTTCCTTTTACTACAATATGGAGTAAATTCTTGATTAATTCGATCAATACTCCCGCCATCGGTCCTAATGCAAAGGTACCAATCAGCACCGGCACTTCACTAAAATCAATTTTATAGAAGCTTGGTGCAAACGGTAAGGGAATTTCAATAAACATTAATACGGTGGCTAATGCTGATAATAATGCGATTACAGTAATACCTCTTGCGGATAAAACCTTTACCTTTCTTAAATCTTCAAAGCCTTGATTCTTGTGCATAATTCCTGTCTGATTCATACTTTTCTCTCCTTTTGATTTCAAAGGAAAAACCTTGGGTTGTGCAGCTGTTATCTACAAAAGATATCATAGATATAGATATTATTACAAAAAAGCCCCGATTTTAAACACGTTAAAATCGGGGCATAATCATTATGATTCCTATAATAATGCTGCTCTTCTTCCATCCAGACTTTACTGTCGGTTTTGGAATTTCACCAAATCAGTCATGGCAGCTATGCATGCTCATGAGTCGCGGACTATACCGCCGGTCGGGAATTTCACCCTGCCCCGAAGATTTTTCTCTATTCATTTACAATATCATCATACATCAGCTTTTCAGGATAGTCAATACTAAAAATTAACCAACGAAATTGAAAATAGTTCTCATTAAAAAACAGATCATCGCATTTTCCTTTGGATGATTCATCGGTTCTCATAAACTGCTCGGATGAAGCAACTTATCCAGCAATTTTAGTAGAATATACGCGGTCTTTATATACTCCCAATGAAACTATAATTCCATTTATAACAAACAATAGATTATATAAGTTTATGATTCCAATCGGCTGCATTTCTTTTAGCATAAACATAACTGTTACATATCCTAAGTATATCAACGTTAACACTACAGAAATAAACAGAAGGATTCTCTTTTTAAATCCATCTAACGTGATCAGAAAACTATCTCTTATTACCAACGTGATGAAACCCGCTGTTGAAAAGATTAGCATTGGAATTGCAATAAGATGATAGATATTAAAATAGACATAATAATTCTTCCAATTAGGATGATAATATATTTTTTGACCAAAATACAGCATATATAATACACATATTGCACCTAACGCAAAATACCAAAGCGATGAACCCCTAATGCTTCTCATACGCATCTACCCCTTCAAGGAAAATATGCTTTTCGGTCCTTCCTTTAAATCCCTACACTTGAAGATACTGCTTCCGCCGTTTCACCATCAATTTGAACGGATACTCTAGTGCGATATGTTGATCCGGTCACTCCTGCATAGGTTTTGGATAAAAGAACATACCCTGTTCCGCTAATACTCCAAGAACTGACATTAACCCATTTTCCATAACTATACCTTTCCAAATACATCGTTCCGCTGATTTTTCCCGAAGTCTTCATTCCCTCTATGTACGCTGTTGGATACAGTAAGGTTCCTTTTGCTGAAATACTTGGTGTGATCACAAAAATATTCTGCCAGAATGGTTCAACTATTTGATACTTCTCACTCATATTGACTGAAGCCACCCCATTTACCTCCATTGCATATGCTACATCTGTAACTCCACTTCCTACCAGTAATATAGCAGCTAGTATCCCTGCTACTGCATTTCTTAGCTTCATAAGAAATCCTCCTTTGTGTTATTTAGTACATTTTGGTTCATGTGTTTACCAATTACCTAATTTAGTATCCACTTATATAACGTACCCGGAGAGAAAAAGGGACATGTTTTTAAAGTTATTTTGTAATATTTTCTGCTATCTTAATTATTTCTTCTTTCTTTACATTTCCTGCAACATGACATTCCACATCCTCCTGCGACCATACCAGAGAAGTCACGTTATCTTTTTGCCACAGATATGCCTGCGTATCATTGAAAACAAACTCTTCTACGTCCACATTCTCCGTATTATAGTAAGAATTGATTTTATTAACGGATTTTAAAAATCGTATCGTTATTTTCATACCGGCTCCATTTAAGTAATGGTAGATTAACATGTCATTGCTTTCCTGTGTATCTTCCAGTTTGAATCCGTCCGGTACATAGTGAATCGTTAGATCTATTAAATCAAGGGTATTATTCTCAGTGACACTTTTGGATTGGAAAACACTAAAATGCGGAAAGGTTTCTATGACCCAGTTTAAAAATTTTGTACGCGCTTTTACATTCACTGCCAGTACAGAAGAAAAAGCCATAATTAAAATCAATACAAAAATAGCTACCTGCTTCGCAGCAAATAAAAACACTTGCGCTGTACTGCTCTTTATCTGGATTCCCACTAATTTTTTCCTGGTCACATTAGAATACTTTGGCTTATACGATACCTGGGTAGAATCATATTCCTTTACAGCCACTTCAAGCGCTAATTTACAGGCTTCTTTCATAGAACCCATATCAATCCAGGTACGCCCGAAGCCCATAATACTTGATAGAAGCTTCACCAAATAATTTAACTTCCCTTCTATATTCGTCATCCCAAGTATCTTTTCTATTTCTGAAGCAGTATAGCCAAAACAATAATGAAAAAACAAAATGCTTTGATACTCTAAGGGCAGTAATCTGATCTTTTTTGCTAACTGTTGTATCTGCGGCAGGGATAAGGGCCGAAACAGCCTAAGACTTACCTCCACTTTTCCCATCCTCTGAAATTCTGCCTGTAAAGATAGTTCTCCCGCTTCTTTTATCATATTTTTTATTTTCTCAGGCATTTTTTTCACCACTTTCATAATGAATGCGCAGCTTTTTTAAAACACGCTGTCCCCGTTTTTTAGCTGCTTCTTCCGTAATATCTAGCAACTCTCCAATCTGCTTAAACGTCATATCATGAACAAAGCGCAAATATATAAAATTCCTCTCATCTTCTGGCAGGCTATCTACACAAGATAATAGCTTTTCTTTTTCTAAAGTTTTAATGTATTCTTCCTCTACACTATAGGCTTCCTCATACTCAAGGCAGTCCAGATCCTCTGTATAAAAAGCCTTCTTGCGCTGCCGTATAATATTCATAGTTTCATTCTTTAATATTACAACGCAATAAGGCTCTATTTGGGGACATGGCAAAGCGGAAATACGATCAATATGTTCCATTATTTTTAAAAATGTTTGGGCTATTGCTTCTTCTGCATCACTGTGGGACTTTAATATTTTAAAAGAAATGTTATACATTTTTACATTCATTTTTGAAAAGATCTGGTTGAC
>JAEWMZ010000397.1 GCA_023392995.1 Bacillota bacterium | reverse complement strand
AGCAGTAACCGCCTGTAAGCTCTTTAACGCTGCCTGAGCCTCAACAAGTAATGCAGAGATCTCTTTTAATAAGCCAGCCTGTACGCTTACGTCAGCATCAGCAACGGCTGCTTTCACAGCGTTGATGGAATCTGCAAGTTCCTTGGTATACTTGATAACAGAAGGAATATATTTCGCAGATGCCATAGATATCATTGTCTTTGCTTCGATGTTAATTGCTTTTGCATAGGATTCAAACATAACCTCTGCACGGGAGTGAAGCTCTGAAGCAGTGAATACCTTGTGTTTCTCAAATAATGTAACAGCCTTCTCGCTAGCAAAAGCAGGAATAGCCTCAACCATTGACTTAATGTTCGGAAGTCCTCTCTTCTCAGCTTCTTCTACCCAAGCCTCAGCATATCCGTTACCATTAAATACAATTCTCTTATGTTCTGTTAAAGTCTTCTTGATTAAGTCATGAAGAGCAATCTCAAAGTTCTCTGCCTTCTCTAACTCATCAGCCATATCACTAAGTACATCGGCAACGATGGTATTCAGTACTGTATTTGCAGTTGCAATTGACATAGAAGAAGCAACCATACGGAACTCAAACTTATTTCCGGTAAATGCGAATGGTGATGTACGATTTCTATCTGTAGCATCCTTCATAAATCCAGGGATTGTCTGAACACCTACACTTAACTTACCACCGGTCTTGGAAGTCTTAGCCTCACCAGTTTCAATTAACTGCATAATAACGTCTTCCAGCTGCTCGCCTAAGAATACGGAGATAATAGCCGGAGGAGCCTCATTTGCACCTAATCTGTGATCATTTCCAGGGTTAGCTGCTGATACACGAAGTAAATCTGCATGTAAATCCACTGCTTTTAATACCGCTGAAAGGAATAATAAGAACTGTACATTATCGTGAGGTGTCTTGCCGGGATCAAGAAGGTTCTTGCCAGTATCAGTAACAAGAGACCAATTGTCATGCTTACCGGAACCGTTTACACCTGCAAATGGCTTTTCGTGAAGCAGACAGGTTAAGTTGTGGCGATTAGCAACCTTTTTCATTATTTCCATAACTAATTGATTGTGGTCCGTAGCAATATTCGCTGTAGCATAGATTGGAGCTAACTCATGCTGTGCAGGAGCAACTTCATTATGCTGTGTTTTTGCTGTAACGCCTAATTTCCAAAGCTCAATATTCAGTTCCTTCATGTAAGAAGCAACTCTTTCTTTAATGCTGCCAAAGTAATGGTCATCAAGCTCCTGACCCTTAGGAGGCATAGCGCCGAATAAGGTTCTTCCGCTGAAAATAAGGTCATCTCTCTTTAGATATTTTGCTTTATCTACTAAGAAGTATTCCTGCTCCGGTCCAACGGAAGCACTTACCTTCTTTACTTTATCATGTCCAAATAATTTAAGTACACGTACAGCCTGTGTGCTGACCGCTTCCATGGAACGAAGAAGAGGAGTTTTCATATCCAGTGCTTCGCCTGTATAAGAACAGAACGCAGTTGGAATGCAAAGTGTTACGCCCGCAGCATCTTCTCTTAAGAATGCAGGTGAGGTACAGTCCCAAGCTGTATAGCCTCTAGCCTCAAAAGTTGCACGAAGACCACCGGATGGGAAGGAGGACGCGTCCGGCTCACCCTTAATCAATTCTTTACCGGAGAACTCCATAATAATCTTACCATCAGAAGTGGGATTAATAAAGGAATCGTGTTTCTCAGCTGTGATACCGGTCATAGGCTGGAACCAGTGTGTATAATGTGTTGCTCCTCGCTCAATCGCCCAGTCCTTCATTGCGTTAGCTACAACTTCTGCTACGCTTGGATCAAGATCCTCACCATTTTCAATTGTTTTCTTAAGCGCTGCATAAGTTTTCTTAGGTAGGCGCTCTACCATTGTTGCATCATTAAATACGTCACTTCCAAAAAGTTCTGTTAATTTCTCTGACATATCATTTCTCCTCTCATGATTATGAAAAAGGTGTCCTCAAGAAAAAACCTTCTGAGAACACCCTTGCTCCAAAGATATAAATTAATATATATTATATACCATGTTTCTTTGAAAAAGAAAAGGATTATTTTCGATTTTTTTATTTTTTATGAAAAATGACCGAAAGAATTCTCAATTATAATATACGCTATACGAATTTAATAGTTGCTATTCCAAGTACCATTCGTCCTTTTTATTCTCCTCATCTGTGTCGTCTGACTCAGGCGTATATTTTTTCAGAATTTTTTCCATCAACAGTGAGTTCAACCAAACCAGTACCCCTGGAATGATAAGCAGCAGCAAAGGAATAATATAAACACCTAACATCGCTGCACCTGTTAAGATTATCATACAGATTGTAGAAGGCAAATGTTTGAGTGAAATGATTAATACTGTTTTGATTAATTGCCGCAGCGTTACATCAAACCTTGATAATACGGGATAGACATAGGTTGAAAACCCGAGAGCCAAAATTGTAATTGCCAGATATACACCGAACATTGCAAATCGAAGGGTGGTGCCATCCAGAGCTTTATAAGCCGCCCATAAATCAAAGCCTAATATAATATATACAATTGTAAGTAAAACGCCAACGATTGCACCCTTTTTAAAGTTCAATTTGAAGGAACGTAAGAACTCGCGGAACACATATCCCCGTTCTCTTCGAATCACCTTTACTGTCGCGTAATATAGCGCAGTACAAGCCGGCCCAATCGTAACAATCGGAATACAAAAAACAAGAAATATGATACTTAAAAATATCATATCACATACCTTACTAAGGAATGAAAAAAAACCATTATCCAAGCTAAATAAATTTCCCATAGCACCTCTCCTAAACATGTTTTTATTATTTTAACATATAAGAGGTATTTAAGAAAGTGAAATAATTCTAAAATAATTGAAATTTCGATGGTTATTTTAGATGGAATTGTTACTAAGCCTTTACGCGAAGCGATTCCCTTCCGCCCCTCTAATATTATATAATTCTCCTAGCGATAATATGTTTTTTTCTTTTCCAATTGTTTTATCCGTACTTTTTGCCACAAATATTATAGCAAGTGTGATCCAGCTTCGCTGGACACACTACGGATAAAAGCCCCAGGTTCAAACCAGAACCCGGGGCAACTTTGTTATAAAACCTAAAAACAATCATCCAACAGCTGGAAGTAGGCTTGCGGATGCTGACAGGCAGGACAGAGTGCAGGCGCTCCATCTCCTTCATGAATATAACCGCAGTTAATACATTTCCAATATACTTTTCCATCCTTTTTAAATACAGTGCCATTCTCGATGTTTTCAAGTAATTTGCTATATCTTTGTTCATGGTGTTTTTCGACCTTTGCAATCAGCAAGAACCTGGTGGCAACATCAGGAAAGCCTTCTTCTTTTGCAGTCTGAGCAAAGGCAGGATAATCAAGCTCCGCTTCTTCATGCTCACCTTCCGCAGCTGCCTTCAGATTTGCAACGGTATCACCATATGCAAAAGGATAGGTAGCATTAATCTCAACGGGTGCTGGATTTTCTCCATCCAGATGTGCCTGCGCCAGCTTTAAGAACACCTTTGCATGCTCTTTCTCATTCTCAGCTGTCTCCAAAAATATATTTTGGATCTGCTTATACCCCTCTTTACCTGCGACAGAGGCAAAATAGGTATATCGCATTCTTGCCTGTGATTCTCCGGCAAAAGCCTTCATTAAGTTCTCCAGTGTCTTTGTTCCTCTTAAATTTGCCATACGTGTCTCCTCCTTATGTGTGAATGATAATTAGGCAATGGCGAAACAAATTAGTTTTTTAATTTCTGCGTTTCGCAATTACCTAAAATGATAATAAGTATCGGTATTCTGGTTTCAAAGAGAATCCTTATATAATATACCATATCTTCCATATTAATGCCAATTAGAAATATCATTTTCAAGGTTTCCGCACTGCAATTTTAGACAGTTCTTCAGGAAAGCTTATGTATAAAAAGTCCGCTTCTTAGCTTTGGTTCAAACCAGGTGGATTTTGGCGGCATTAGCTTGCCAGCATCTGAAACCTCGAATAATTCTACAATTGAAGTTGGATACATGGAAAAAGCAACTGTCATATCTTCCTTTATTCTTCGTTCCAATTCCTTTAAGCCGCGAATTCCACCTATAAAATCAATCCTATGATCAATTCTCGGATCCTCGATTCCCAGTACCGGGCGAAGCAGGTAATCCTGTAATAACGATACATCCAAGGAAGCCACAGGATCAGTAATCTCCTTAAGTTTCGCTTTCGCTCTCAATTCATACCAGTTATCTTCCAAATACATGCCAAAGACAGCCTTTTCTTTCGGTTCATAAGGTGTATTGCCAATCAATTGCAGTTCAAAATTCTCTTTCAGACTTGCTATAAATTCTGATTTTGATAAGCCGTTCAACCCCTGTACAGCCCGGTTATAAGGCATAATCATTAATTGATCCTGGGGGAACAATACAGAAAGGAAGAAATTAAACTCCTCCTTACCCGTATACTCCGGATTCTCAAGACGTCTCTTTAAGCCAACCTTTACTGCGGAGGCGGCTCTATGATGCCCATCTGCAATATAGATACTATCGATCTCCTGAAACGCCTTCTTGATCTCCTCAATCTTACTCTGAAGCTCCAGTTTCCATACATTATGTATAATTCCATCCGCAGCTGAAAAAGCATATAAAGGCTCACCCTGCTTAACCTCAGCAATGATCTGATTCACAACCGGATGTGTACGGTATGCCAGAAAGATAGGGCCGGTTTGAGCATCGCAGATATCAACATGATTAATACGGTCAAGTTCCTTCTCTTCCCTGGTATTCTCATGCTTTTTGATGATGTTGTTCCTATAATCATCAATTGATGCGCAGGCCACCAGTCCGGTCTGAGAACGTCCCTGCATAATTAACTCATATACATAATAGCATTCCTTCTCCTCTGTTACAAAAGTTCCGTCAGAGATCCCCTGCTCCAGCAGTTCCTTTGCTTTTGCATAAACGCATGGGTCATAGGTATTTACTTCCTCCGGAAATTCTGTTTCTGCCCGGTCTATTCTTAAAAATGACATAGGCTCCTTCGCTATCTCTTGCTTCGCTTCTTTCCTATTAAATACATCGTAGGGTAATGCTGCTACTCTATGTGCCACCTGTGTATTTGGTCTAGTACATAAAAAGGGTTTTACTAATGCCATCCTTATTCTCCTATTCATTTATTTTGCCGATATCATTATCGTTATTTATCCGTGATCAGCTCCTTCAGCTCTCTGCTTAAGGCATGTACTTCCTTTAGGGAAGCATTCATGGTTGCAACCATCGAATTTTCATCTTCAATAATCGAGAGTATCTCTTCTGTTGATGCAGAGTTCTCCTCTGAAATACTGGCCAAACTCGTAATCTGCTCCTGTATCTCAATAAAATTATTGGCTGCAGCCGATATGTGCTTCATATTGTCGGATAACTCATCGTTCGTTACCTGATACGTATTTTTAATATCAGTGAAATAATTAGAAACTTCACTAATAATCTTAATCCCCTCTTCCGCAGCTGCTGCTCCTTCCTGAGACATTTTTGCTGCCAGGTCAGATTTGTCAAAAATCTTAGTCGTGACAAGATTAATTTCCTCAATGATATTCCTGTTCTGATTTGACAGGTTACGTATCTCCTCTGCAACAACTGCAAAGCCCTTGCCCTGTTCTCCAGCCCTTGCTGACTCTATGGATGCATTCAGTGCTAACAGATTCGTTTGGCTGGCGATTGTCTTAATTCCTTCCAGTAATTTATTAATTTCCAGTAAGCTGTGTTTCAGATCCTCTACTGTTTCTGCTGAATGATCAATGGTTGTATTCAATGTCTTCATATGTTCACTTATATCATTTATTTTATTCCAGCCATCTTCTACCTTTTTGCTCATCTGATCCGATTTTTGAACTACACCTTCCGAAATAGCGATTGAATTGTTGACCACTTCCAAGGAAGCTGTCATGGATTCACTGATTTTAAATACGCCAGCGGCTTCTTCCTGAATTGCAAGAGCCATCTGCTGAACCGAATCTAGAATTCCCTTACTGGATTCATGAATACCGCTCATGCGATCATCAAAGTTCTCAATATTAGAATCCAGGGAATTTGCACTGGTTTCAATAGTTTTAACAGTCACACCAAGCTTTTCTAACAGCTTTCTGGTTTCCTGCTCCTGCTCGGTCGCTTTTTGAACCAGCTCATTTCCCCATTTTGTTAAGAAAAACAACACAATCAGTATACCGTCAACCACTGTTATAATTGTTGCAAAGCCTTTTAAGTCAGCACCTTGAGACAACAAATTTTCCGGCACGAATATGTAGCTCACAATTAATGCAAGGTTATAGATAACACCAAAGGCAATAATAAGCTCCTTTTTAAAATAAAGGGCAATCATTGCCACCGTAATCAAAAGCATATAATGCTTATTTAATGTATAGCCATCCATAAAAATCAAACCTGTAACGGCTATTATAACCATAGTAGGAAAGATTAAGCCCTTCAGATAGTTATTTATCGGTAAGCGTAAATTAATTACACAGAGCATAATGGTGGCTCCCCCCGCTATTACTGGTATCCTCGCGCCCTGCCAGCCCTCTGCCAAAAACACCTGAATGCATAGCAACGTAATTAAAGAGATAATAATTCCCAAATTAATGCGATGTGCTCTTTGATAATTATATCCTATTTTTTGATTCATGTTAGTTTCTCCAATCTTTTCTTAAGTGTAAGCTACACTTATTTTAACATAAACTTATCATATATTTAAGCATATCTATTAAATTATAATGTAAATTGTATGAAAAATCACGATAGAAGAATGAAACAAAATGATTACTATTGCTAGCTTCACTGCAGGCTATGTATAAATCGGGACATCGTATTTCCTGGCTTCCCCAGAAATACGATGTCCCGATTAACCTATATAATTGCAGCCTAATTATTTTGCTCTTGAATTAGGTTCGTAACAAAGCTATTATTTCACCACTCTGACCTTTAATACACCTTTGATAGCAGACACCTTACTAACCACATCCTCATTAATCTTTGCTTCTACATCAAGTACAGTATAGGCATAGTCACCACGGCTCTTATTCACCATGTCGGCAATATTGATATCTACTGCGGAGAAAGCGCCGGTAAACTGTGTCAGCATGTTCGGTATATTCTTATGAAGAATCGCAATACGTCCCACTGTCTTACAAATTCCTGCATCACAGTTAGGATAATTTACAGAATTCCTAATATTTCCATTCTCCATGTAATCCTTTAGCTGCTTTACAGCCATTACAGCACAGTTATCTTCTGATTCCTCTGTAGATGCTCCAAGGTGGGGAATTGCAATTACGCCTTCCATTTTCGCGGTCTTCTCATTCGGGAAGTCAGTTACGTATTTTGCAACCTTTCCTGACTTTAAAGCTACTTCGATATCTGCATCATTTACAAGTAAATCTCTAGCAAAATTCAGAATTACAACACCATCCTTCATCTGTGCCAGGGTTTCCTCATTAATCATTTCCTTTGTATTAACGCTTGGATCGGTATCTTCAATTAAGGGAGTATGAACCGTTATGTAATCACATTGCTTGTAGATCTCTTCTCTGGTCTTTACATGTACGATATCACGAGATAAGTTCCAGGCACTGTCAACAGAGATGAAGGGGTCATAACCATAGACCTGCATACCAAGACGATTTGCTGCATTGGCAACTAACACACCAATCGCACCAAGACCGATCACTCCAAGCTTTTTACCAAGGATCTCTTTTCCTGCAAACTTGCCTTTTCCCTTCTCTACTAATTTAGCAACTCCTGCTTCTTCCTTAATGGAGTCTACCCACAAGGTACCGCCGATGATATCTCGGGAGGCTAACATAAGCCCTGCAAT
>JAEWMZ010000128.1 GCA_023392995.1 Bacillota bacterium | reverse complement strand
GCCAGAAGACCCACATAATATACCTGTGGAATGCCTGGCGTAAAGAACTGAACCGCTCTGGCTATAATATAAGCATCATTATTACACCGAAGGGCGGAGTAGTAGGTGGAACCTAGCTGGTAACTCTGGAATTTCTTACCCTTTGTCTTAATCATGCTTGGGAGCTTGATATACTGCTTAGCTTCTTTTGTAATATCATCGACATCATCTCTGACAAGGTCGATTTCATCCTCACTCAACAATCCAGCTACATCCACCACCCCGATTCCGTCATGGGTATCTAAGGTAGTAAACTGTTTTCTTGGACAGATGTTAAGCCAATGGATTAATCGATCCGTTCTGCCGCTTTTCAGACCATGTAATAAAAGCATCGGAAGAGCAAAATCATAAACCCAATAACCTTTGTCGGCCATTTTTAGCTGTATGGTGTAATTCTCATGGATCTCAGGAAGCATCTCGGTGCCGGTTTTATGTAATGGAGCCATACCAATATCCAAGACCTCCCAGATCTCCGGTTCCACAAAAAAGCAGCTGGAGCCGGGACGTTTGGAAGCATAGGCAAAGGCGTCAAATCGAATCAGGGGAACATGCTTGCTGAGGATTCCAAGATTCCTGCCGTAGTAATCCTGGGTTGCTTTTGTATAAGGATTAATGTCAATCTGTTCCTGAAAGAAGGTATTCCATAAATGTACCACCTCGCCGTCCTCCCGAACAAACTCGATGTAAGGGTAATTCGCCTTTCTGCGGTATAAGGCAGCAGCCTGCTCCTCGGTAGGATTCCCGCCCGGCCAAAATTCCTCCCAGTGAATAAACATATCCCGGTAGGGTGAAGCATCGCCCTTGGCCATATAATCTTTGAATTCGTCGGAACGAATGGAGATATGATTTAACATAAAATCAGCCATCATATAATACTTGTCAGAGAGCTGATCAATATCGTCCCAGGTACCAAAGTCAGGGTCTACCTGATCGTAATTGATAACGGCAAAGCCACGGTCACCGGAGGAGGGAAAAAAGGGTAGGATATGAAGTCCGCCAATGACCCCATCAAAACGCTCCTCCAGGATACTGTATAATTCCTTTAAGTCCTTGCCCATACTATCCGCATAGGTGATAAGCATAATCTTATTTTCTATTTTCTTCATGAATGTTCTCCTCTATTTATTAGTTTTAAAGGGCAATTGAAAAACTCATAAACTGCGGCAATTTTTTATACAATTGATGTGGGTTCCTGAGCGAAACTTGCGCGGAATCAGCGTGTAGCGAAGGAATTTACATCGATTGTATAAAAAATTTCATAAACTGCATAATTTCACAATTGACTACTTAACCTTTTACAGATCCAACCGTAATACCTTTTGTGAAGGATTTCTGGAAGAAAGGATAGGCAATTAGAATAGGAACAAGAGCGATAACGGCTAAAGCCATACGGATACTTACGCTGGGGAGCTCTGTAATCTTAATACTTGGATCAGAGTGAGACTGCAGGAAGGCAATATTACTTAGAATAGAATTTAAGTAATTCTGAATTCCATAAAGCTCACGTTTTGTCTGGATGAAGTACACACCGTTGGTCCAGTTGTTCCAGTAGGCGATGGCTGACATAAGTGCAATCGTACCAACGATAGGTTTTGACATGGGGACAACAATTCGAATCAAGGTTTTGATTTCGCTTGAGCCGTCGATCATTGCGGCTTCGATTACTTCGTTGGGTACATTGGAATTAATATAAGTACGCACCATGATGACAAAGAAAGCGTTCATTAATAAATAAGGTACAATTAAAGCCCAGACGGTATCCGCAATATTAAAGATTCTTGAGTAAATCAAATAGGTAGGAACGAAACCACCATTGAACAGCATCGTAAAGAAAACAATAAAAGAGATAACTCTTCTGCCGGGCAGATCCTTACGTGATAAAGGATAGGCGAAAAGCATGGTCATAACGACACTGATGGTAGTACCTAAGCCGGTAACCAGGAAGCTCATTCCATAGGCTCTGAAAATATTTTCCTTAACACTCCAGATATATTTGTAGGCAGCGAGAGAGAACTCCGCGGGAATAAAAGAATAACCGTTCTGTGCGAGAGAAGTCTCGGAGGTAAAGGAGCTTGCGATTAATAATAGGAAGGGAAGAATACATGCCAATACTAACAAAAGCATAATGAACCCCATTGTAAAGCGAAAAATTTTATTGCTATAAATCATGAATGTGTCCTCCTTTGATTAGAATAAGCTGCTATCCTTGTCTATTTTTGAAACTACGGTATTTGCTGTAAATACGCAGATGAAACCAAGTACAGACTGAAGGAAACCGCCAGCTGTGGAACGTCCGATATCGTTAAGCTCTAACAAACCTCGGTATACATAAGTGTCGATGGTCTGTGTGGTAGAGTAAAGCAACCCGCTGTTCATAGGAACCTGGTAGAATAAACCGAAGTCGGAATAGCAGATACGGCCTATGGATATGAGCACCAGAATAATAATCGTAGGCTTTAGAGCCGGTAAGGTTATGAAACGGATTTGAGCCCAGATACCCGCGCCATCAACGGTAGCTGCTTCATAATAGGATTTATCTACACCAATGAGTGTGGAATAATATAAGATGGAGCTGTATCCAAAGGTCATCCATAGGTAAACAATGGTAAGAATGACAGGCCAATACTTGGCGCTGTTATACCAGCTGATTGGTTCAATACCAAAGAGAGGCAGGATGGTCATATTCATAAAGCCATTGCTTCCACTTAAGAAGGCAAATACGATGTAACTGATAATTACAGTTGATAATAGGTAAGGAATAAGAATAATAACCTGGCTGAATCTTTTGAAAAATTTGTGATGAATACAATCCAGTCCGATGGCTACAAATACGCCTACTATATTACCTAAGATGATGAAGGCTAAGTTATATAGAATGGTATTTCGAAAGAACAGAAAAGCATCATTGGTACTAAAAAGGAATTTAAAGTTCTGAAAATTACACCAGGGACTGTTAAACAGACCGATCGAATAATTAACTTTCTTGAAGGCGAGAGCAAGTCCGCCCATAGGCATGTAGTTATTTACCATTAAGTAAATAAGTCCAGGCAGCATCATAAGGTACAATGGAATGTATCTTTTCATTTTTTGGAAAGACATCTTTTTCTTTCCTGCATTTGTTTCTTTCATAAAGAACCCCCTTTGATTTTACGTTGAGAATAATTTGTCGTAATAAATGTATCATAAAAATGCACAAAATATCTATCATAATTCTGTCGCAAACTATTCAAATTTTGCTTTGAAAGAGTTATTTCTATAAAAATGTAAATATAAATGACAAAAAATCAAAAGTATTAGTGCAATATGTTGGAAAAATGATGATTTAAGACAGAAAATTGATAGAAGCAGTATAGGAGCGTCTGATATGATATTAGTGTCAGACAAGCAATTGTCAGAATGATCATGAAATACTGTGATCGGAAAAATAGGAGGATATGATATGAAAAAGAAACTAATCGCTAGTTTACTTGCAGTTGTTATGGCTACTGCGCTCCTTTCGGGATGTGGGTCAGGTGCAAACAAAACAGAACAACCTAGTGTAACAGAACAACCAGGTAAAACAGACAATCAGGGAACTGACAGCGAAGACTACCCGGTAATTAAGATGGCATATGCAGTTGTTTTCCCATCACCGGATGAGAAAGCAATTGAAACAGAGTTGAATAAGATTCTAAGAGAAAAAGCTCATGCTGAAATTGATTTGGTTGGTATTGAGTTTGGTAATTGGGCAACCCAGCTGAACTTAATGTTAACTGGTGGCGGTTCTGATTCTCTTGACTTATTTAGTTCCTTCTGGTACACATCAGTAAGTAATCTTGTATCCAATGGACAGGTAATGAAGCTGGACGATCTTTTGGCTTCCGACGGCAGTGACATTAAAGGCTTATTCAAAGACGGTCTGGAGCAGTACCTTGCTTGCGGCGTGGTAAATGGAGCTCAGTATGGTATTCCCAGTATGTATTCCTATTCCACAGAAAATCTTTACTATGCGAAGAAAGAAGATGTTGCGAAGGCAAATATCGATTGGAGCCAGGTAAAGGATATTGACTCAATGTCAGATGCAATTCTTAAGATTAAAGCAGCGAATCCAGATAAATATTTTATTCCCGGCTCAACGGAACCCTACTGGATTCCAAAGAGCATTGACTACTTAGGAGATACCAACTATCTTGGAGTATTAACCAATCCAACACAGAGCACTACAGTGGAAAACTATTATGAATCAGAATATTTTCTTAATTTCTTAAGCCACGTGAAGGAATGGAAAAAAGCCGGCGTATTTAGCCCGGATCCACTCAGTAACAGCAATCCGACACTGATGAGCTTACTTATGGGTATCAGTGATGGTACGCCTGGTTATGCCTGGGATGCAGCAGCCAGCATGAAATCAACGATTGCGCAGAATGGAATTGATTTGGACGGAACCAATGTAACAAAAGCACTCTCAACCACAAGCGATGCTACAACCTATATGTGGCATATCAGCTCCTTTAGCAAGAATCCGGAAGCTGCAATGAGAGTTCTTAGTGTTCTTTATACAGATCCGGATGCAGCTCAGCTTATTGCGAACGGTATCGAAGGACTTGATTATTCCCTCAACGCAGATGGACAGATGGTATATCCAGAAGGTAAAAACGGAATGGCAGATCTTGGATGGGCAGCAGCTTCTATGGCATATTGGCCAAATGTTATGCTTTGCAAGACCTGGGCATGGGAACCAAAAGACATCTACGAGCAGATGTTAGAAAAGAATAAGACCTGTGATAAATCCTTAGCACTAGGCTTTGCTTTTGACTCAACGAAGGTAGCAGATCAGATGGCAGCTTGCGCCAATGTAATTGCTCAGTATTACACACCAATTATGTATGGTGAAGTAGACATCGACGCCACTCTTCCTGAGTTCCAGTCAGCACTGAAAAAAGCTGGTATTGATGATATTATTGCAGAGAAGCAGGCACAGCTGGATGCTTGGTTAGCAAGCAAATAATTATATAATTTGATAGGACGTAGGGGGAGGGCTTAGCCCTCCCCCGATGTTAATAAGACAGATAGGCAATTGCGAAACAATATCTGCTGTGTATACAATATCTTCAGTTAATGAGTTTCGTAATTATCTATAATAAGACAGAAGGAAAAGTGTGAAAGAAATCAATTTCAACTTTTTATAAAAGCTTATTCAAAAGCGAATAGATTTGCTTTTGGAATAAGTCATCATAAGTGAAAGTCACAGGTATAACAATGAAAGAAAAATTATGGAATAGAAATTATATATTAGTACTGATATTAAATACGCTGAATGCATTCTCCTTCTTCATGGTAGCTACAATCCTCTCAAAATATCTCGTAGATATTGGAACAACTGTGACCATGGCCGGTTTTATTGTGGGATTATTCTCAATTACTTCCCTGTTTTGCAGACCCTTTAGCGGAATCATGGCGGACCGATTAAGTAATGTTACCCTGTTAAAATGGAGTAACGTTCTTATGGGCATTGGATTGCTTGGATTTACAATTACCACTCAAATACCGCTTCTGATCGTATTTCGAATTATCAATGGAGTAGGCTTTGCATTAGCTGGAACCTGCCAGATTACCCTTGCTTCCCAGTATATCCCGAAAGATAAAATGGGTGAGGGAATTGGATATCTGGGGTTGGGGATGGTGCTTGGTTCAGCCGTTGCTCCAGGCTTTGGTCTTGCAATTGCAGATGGTCTTGGGATGAAGATAACCTTTTTGATTGCTGCTGCACTTACGGTAATTGCATATATTATTCTCTGCTTTCAGAAGGAAGAGAAAAAACAGGCAATTGAGAAGAAGCAGATCAGCTTTTCGGATATCATTGCAGTGAAGGCACTTCCCTTTACCTTGGTAGCAGGAGCATATTCCTTTGTAAATGGAATTATCGCCTCCTATCTGGTGCTTTTTGCAGACGAGATCGGAGTCAAAGGTATCAGTATCTATTTTACGGTGTGTGCCATCGTGTTGTTTATTATTCGACCCTTTTCAGGAAAACTTATGGATAAGAAGGGCATTAGAGTCACAGTATTGCCGGGATTGATTCTTACTGCCGGCGCCATGTTTTTGCTTGGAACCAGCAGAAGCTTAATTCTTGTTCTGGTTAGCGGTGCGATCAGATCCCTCGGACAGGGGGCAGCCCAGCCTTCCCTTCAGGCCGGATGCATTAGTGCGGTAGGAAAAGATAAGAGCGGCGTTGCGACAAGTACCTATTATCTGGGCGGAGATGTATGTCAGGGCTTTGGCCCCATGATTGGCGGAGTTATCATTGGAAAAATAGCAGGAGTTGCCGGATATACCGCATTATTTAATCTTTGCGGCGTGCTATTATTATGCGCGTTGGTATTCTTCTTTATTATAACCGGAAAGAAGCAGGAAGTAGCGAAAGTGAATTAGTAGCAGTAAGCTTAAAAAATAAATATGAGGATGGAAGTTGGAAAAGGCACTTCCAAACTCTTTCTTGCGGTCTATTTACTTAATTGAATAGGTCATCAAAAGTGAAAGGTGTGTTAGCAGAATGGAACACAAAATAAAACTATTGCCAGGTATTCCAGATGATAATAATAGGGAATACCTGCCTGAAAAATTAAAAGAGAGTGATATTGTAGTCAATGAGAACGGAAACAATTCACAGGTTTATCCAAAGAATCTAAGGGAATTGAAAGCATGTCTCATTGATGATAGAGAGGATACCTGGTATGAATATGTACCGGACAGCTATGATCCTTCCAAAAAGACCCCCCTGGTATTTTCCATGCATGGCGGAATTATGACAGGCTGGGCACAGTGTGTGTATACCTCTTGGTCACATGTGGCGGATCGGGAAGGTTTTATCGTAGTGTATCCGAATGCGCATTTGCGCAGGTTCTGGCAGATCGAATGTGAACGAAGATTGTTTGACATGCTTTCCGAGCCGAACGACGAAGGAATCTATATGCATGACTTCCCCGATGATCCGAGAGAAAATCATGATGTTCGGATTATATTTAAGCTGATTGAAATAATGAAAGAGAAATATAATATTGATGAAGAACGCCTCTATATGCAGGGAATGTCACTGGGAAATTCCATGACACTGGTGATGGCAAGACATTTCGGAAATCATTTTGCGGCAATGGCAGGTTCTGCGGGACCAAGTACCAGGGGACTTTTATTCGATGAAAATGATAACCCCAAAAATAATGCCGGTCCGCTGAACACCTGGCAGGCAAGAATGGAATTTGATCAGGGACCTCCCGGATGTGAGGACACGACGGAGGATATTGTTGCAAAGAACAGAGAATATTGGTTAAGAGTAAATGAATGCACCGACCTTCCGCAGATCAAGATTGATGGAGAAAGTAATTTCGCCTTCTATCATGGTAAAAAAGCAGATTATGTATTCCGTGATGTAAAGAACCGGGATCATGGACAGACCTTTGATGAAGCAGAATTGGTTTGGGATTACCTATTCTCCGGCACAAAGAGAAAAACAGATGGAACGCTTCTGTATATGGAACCGAAGCTTAAGCGGGAGGGAGACCAGATATCCTTTGCCATTGCAGATGATTGTGAATATGCCTGGGTCAATAATCAAAGAATCAAAATGCCGGCGAAGTCCTTCCTGTGGCAGAAATTAAAGTATCATGGACTAAGAGGCGATGCAAAGGTGCGCGGAGAGTATTGTATGATTCCGGCATCCTTTGTAGCACAGGTAATGAAGGCTTCCTATCATGAAAAGGATGGCTGGGCAGAAATGATCCTGCCGGAAGGAAAAACAATCCAGATTGCAAGAGGCTGCATCGGCTGTACGGTAAATGACCAGGTTCGTTCCATGCTGTGTGAACCTGTGGAGCGTGACGGCAGATTATACCTTTCGATTGAATGGTTCTGCAAGGATATCCTTAATTGGCAGGTATCTACCCTGAAGGATGTTATGTATGCAACAGATCATTATTCTTTATTATCAATAAATATGGCAAGATTAATCAAAGATATGTTAAAATAGGATGGAGAAATCATTGACCAGTTAATTGCAAAATGTGGAAATTGTGGCAATTTTTCATATCCTTGCTGTGGGTTCCTGAGCGGAACTTGCGCGGGATCAGCGTGGAGTGAAGGAAATTACAGCAATGATATGAAAAATTTTGTTACCGATATCGTTTTGCAATTGCTAATTATTGATAAGAAGTAAGGAGGGCAAACGTTGAGTTTACAGGTAAATGACAGAATGTTATGGCCGAAGGGCAAAAGAAAAGCCTTTACATTAAGCTATGATGACGGTATTACACAGGATATTAGACTGGTGGAGCTATTGAATCAATATGGGGTAAAGGCTACCTTTAATCTGAATTCAGGCTTGTTTGGAGAAAAAGGCGTTGTAGCTGCGGGCAAAAAAGAAGTGCCTCATATAAAGCTGGGAAAAGAAGAGATCACTTCCGTCTATAAAGGGCATGAAATGGCAGCCCATGGACAATACCATGAATGTATGGTGGGAATGGACATTGCCAGATGCGTGGAAGAAATTCTGGAAAGCAGAAAAGCGCTGGAACGAATCGAGGGTAAGCCGGTAAACGGATTTGCTTACGCCTTTGGTGCTTATGATGAGGTGGTATTAAAGGCGCTTGAGGCTTGTGGAATATCGTATGCAAGAACCGTCAACGCAACACATAATTTTGAGATTCCTAAGAACTTCCTGACCTGGAATCCAACCTGCCATCATGATGATGAAAGAATATATGAATTAGCTGAGGAGTTTTTGTCCGATGGATTCTATTTTTCTTTGACAACTCCGGCAAAACTGTTCTATGTCTGGGGACATAGCTATGAATTTGATCAATGTGAGAATTGGGAGCATATGGAGAAGCTGCTTCAAAAATTGGCTGGAAATGATAAGGTATGGTATGCCACAAACGGTGAGATCAGAGAATATGTAGAGGCATATCACAGATTAATCTTTACCGCAGACGGGAAAACCGTATACAATCCTTCTGCGATACCTGTTTACTTAGGCGGAACCTTTACGCAGGAATATATTGAAGTTCTCCCGGGGAAGACAGAAGAACTGCGAGAGCCGATTAATATGTAATACTTTAGTCAAGTACAAAACACAATAGTGAATTGAGATTTTCTATAACAGATACAAATTTCTTCACTTCCTGCGCCATAGCGCCAGAAGTGGCAGTCGCACTGGACTTCACCCAGGAATCTGCATTTGTTATATGAAAATAACAATAGCTTTTGTATTACGTCAACATCTAATGTGATTTTAGAAATTGCTAAACAATATAGTCTTTGTAATTGTATACACAGCAGATACTACCTCTTCGTAGGGGCGTTTCCTGCGGGTTTAGCTTCCACTTCGAAGCAGTATCTGCTGTGATACAATATCTACAGTTAATGAGTTTTGCAATTAATATAATGTTATTTAAAAGGAGGATATGATGAGTAATAGCTTGGAGATTATTAAAAATGGGAAAGACTGGAGTCTTCCGGAGCTTCCAGAGAAGATTCCTCATGGTGATATGCCGGGGGACAAAGTTGAAATCGGACAGGATCACATTAAAAAATCAGAAATCGTATTTCGGGAGCTTTTAAAAATGCTTCCCGCTGTCCTGGAAAGTAACAAAAGCAGCAGAGCTGTGATTACTGTTTGCGGAGGCTCTGGGGTTGGCAAATCGGAGATTGCATCGCTGTTATCCTATTATTTGAATCAGCTTGGGATTGGAAGCTATACTCTTTCCGGTGACAACTATCCAAGACGGATACCAAAGTATAATGATGCAGAACGTCTCAGGTTATTTCGACAGTCCGGTGTTAAGACGCTGGTGAAAGCGGATCAGATGAATCAGGATATCTTTGCAATACTGAAAGAGCTTCAGGAAAAGGAAGATGATGCGAATAAAAAGCACCTGGAAGTATACCCCTGGTTTAAGACCTATTTAGACGGTGCTTTGTGCGGATTAAAGGGATATCTGGGCACAACAAATGAAATAAACTTTGAGGAATTAACCGATATTGTTTCCCAATTTAAGGCTGGAGCGAATGCTATATGGCTCAAGAGAATGGGCAGAACAGAATGCGAGCTATGGTATGATAAGGTTGATTTTAGTGCAATTAATGTTTTAGTGATTGAATGGACCCATGGCAACAGCGATAACTATGAAGGTGTTGATATACCGATTTTATTAAATAGTACACCAGAGGAAACTCTGGCTCATAGAAACAGCAGAAACAGAGATGGGAAGACCGATAGTCCATTTACGATGAGAGTATTGGAGTTGGAGCAGCAGATGCTTCATTCCCAGGCACCCAAGGCTAAGATTATCATTTCAAAGCAGGGGGAGAAGCTTACCTACGAAGAATACCAGGCATTAATGTCCGAACATAATTAAGTGTATTGGAGGCTAGAGAATGAAAAAAATAAGTGCGAACAATGCCCCTATGCTGAATGCCTATCCTGACAGCATGGGCGGAACCTTGTCAGATATTATAAGCACCTTACAAAGACCCGAGTTTACTGATTGTTTACGCTCCTTTTATATTTTACCAAGTTTATTTAACACCGATTTAGACAGAGGCTTTTCTGTAATCAGCTACGACCTTAATCATCAGCTGGCCAAAAAAGAAGACTTAGAAGCCCTTGATAAGCTGGGAATGGATTTGAAGCTGGATTTTATTTTGAATCATGCTTCTGTGCTTTCGGAGCAATTTCAGGACATCCTCGCAAAGGGTGAGGCTTCAAAATACAAGGATTTTTTCATTGATTGGAACCAGTTTTGGGAAGGTCATGGGCAGATGACGCAGGAGGGATACCTTCAGCCGGAGGAAGAGCTAATAAAAAACATGTTCTTTCGAAAGCCTGGTCTTCCGATTTTGATGGTTCGTTTCCCGGATGGGAAGAACATACCGTATTGGAATACCTTCTATCAGGAGGTGAAATATCCGGTAGTAGATGCCCAGGATATAATGAAAATTGCAGAGGTTCAGTATTATTTAGCAGATGAGCTTGCAACGAGAGTGAATACTGCGATCCGTGATGGGAAAAAGCCCTATGAGCTGGAGCTGGGGGCATATGAGCAGTACAAGGCACCGGTCGTTGAATATCTGGAATCCAATCGAAAATATTTGGGGCAGATGGATCTGAATATCAAATCTCCCTTGGTGTGGGAATTTTATGACAGTGTATTAAAGCAATTATCCGAATATGGCGCAAAGATCGTCAGACTCGATGCCTTTGCCTATGCACCCAAGGAGCCTGGGGAGAAGAACTTCTTAAATGAGCCCGGAACCTGGGAGGTGTTAAGCAAAGTTCAGGAACTGGCGGATCGATATGACCTGTCGCTTCTACCGGAGATTCATGCCAGCTATGGCGAAAAGAACTACGAAGACATAGCTTCAAGGGGTTATATGACCTATGACTTCTTTCTGCCGGGGCTTATCATTGATGCGCTTGAAAATGCAGATGGTTCAACGATAAAAGCCTGGGCAGATGAAATAATAGAAAAGAAGATAAAGACTGTTAATATGCTTGGCTGCCATGATGGAATTCCCCTCCTGGATTTGAAAGGCCTGATTCCGGAGGAGCGGATACAGCAGCTGATTGATACAGTAGTTGCCAGAGGCGGAATGGTGAAGGATCTTCATGGACAAAAGAATGTTTATTACCAGGTAAATGCAACCTACTATAGCGCCCTGGGCGAAGATGATAAAAAGCTGCTTATGGCTCGTGCAATACAATTGTTTATGCCAGGAAAGCCGCAGATTTGGTATCTTGATCTATTTGCAGGAAAGAATGACTATGAGGCAGTAAAGAAAGCCGGAGCAGCCGGTCATAAGGAAATTAACAGAACAAATCTTACGATGGATCAGATTGAAAAAGCACTGGAGCAGGAGGTTGTTAAAAAGCAGCTGGAAATGCTTCGTTTTCGCTCTCTGTTCCCTGGATTTTCTTTTGAATCCGATATCAAGTTAGAGGCGAAGGGTAGTATTATGATCTTCACCTGGGAAAAGGACGGATATACGGCGGTACTGAAGGCTGATTTGGCAAGTATGGACTTTGAGATCAGTGGGACAAGCGCTGAGGGTGAAATTCTAATAAAATAGAGTTCCTGGATCAAAGCTTTCGATACACAAAAGGTCGGGTTAAAAAGGTCGGGTTAAAAAAGGTCAGGTTAAAAAGGCCAGGTTAAAAGGTAAGTTAAAAAGACCAGGTTAAAAAGATCAGGTTAAAAAGATCAGGTTAAAATGACCAAGTCACAAGAGACCAGATCAAAAAAAGCAAGGCCAAAAAAGAAGGGGAAGGGGAATTCCATGGAAAAGTATCAGTATCATGATGTGAATCATCGTGGAAAAATCAAGTATATTCCTTATATAACTACGAATCAGCAGGGTGAGATGAGAGAAAAATACGCTAACGTCTATCTGCCTTATGGCTACGATGAATCAGATCAGAAGAAAAAATATAATATTCTTTATGTTATGCATGGCGGCGGCGGCAACCCGGATGCATGGCTGGACTGCTGTAAGATGAAAAACATGTTGGACTACGTGATGGACGAAAAGCAAGTAGAACCGCTCATCGTCGTATTCCCATCCTACTATAAAGAGGAAATAGGGAGAGTAGGACCTCCGGACAGAGAGGTTGAAAGAGAACATGTACTTTTCTTTCAGAAGGAGTTAATCGAGGATTTAATGCCTGCGGTGGAACAGGCTTGCAATACCTATGCTCAAGCTGCTACCAGAGAGGAGTTTGAAGCCTCAAGAAAGCATCGGGGCTTTGGAGGCTTCTCTATGGGAGCTGCTACGACCTGGTTTGTTTTTACCCACCACCTAAAATTTTTCTCCTATTACGTTCCGTTAAGCGGTGATTGCTGGGAAGTGGAAGGTCAGGGGGGACTGCTGAAACCGGAAGAAACAGCAAAATTATTACATGACCGGGCGGCGGGGTCAGGCTATGGTGTGGAGGACTATTTTATATTTACAGCAACGGGAACGGAGGATGTTGCATATGATGCCTTGCAGGCTCAGGTAAATGCGATGCGCAACTTCCCGGATACCTTTGTAGAAGCGGAGGAGCCTTCAAAAGGTAATTTCCACTGTCTTTTTGCCGAAGGGGAAGTGCATTCTTATGAAGCGGCATATGAATACTTGTATCATTTCTTACCTTATTTGTTTCAATAAGAGTGAATTCGATTTCTTTAGTAAAATATAATTCGGTGCTTTTCCTTTGTGAGCTTATTTTATAGCGTCTGTTTCAACAATAAATATTTATTCTAACAATGATTTTTTTGAGGCATATACTGTGTGGTATGTTATTCAGCGATTCTGTAGGGGGACTCAAAATGGAAAAGATAATTTTATAGTGCTGAAAAACGGAGATTCGTAAGAAGTTCTTATTGAAACGATATTAGGAGAAGAGGGGGCCGTAGTAAAATAAAGCCCCCTTTTTTCATTCGTTTATAAAGTAATGGTTAGAATTTGTTATAAAAAATGGAGAAATATTGGTATGTATTGTTTCTTTCCATGTTTAACGACTGTCACAGAAGCAACAGAGTGGCAATACTATAGTATCTTTTTAATTTCTGCAAAGAATTCTTCTTTGGTATCGCATACAACTACTGTTCCGTTTAAGGAACCGAATACCTTATTCGAAAGCTCAGGATGCTTTCGTGCACATTTACTGATGCAGCCAACCTTGTAATCTTTTTCAGGGACAAAGTCTTTCAGCTCCTTTACATCGAAGCCGGAGCAATGCTTGCATACTTTGATTTTTTTTGCCATGTTGACCCTCCTTTC